>DZAL01000447.1 GCA_022729575.1 Thiomargarita sp. | reverse complement strand
TGGAGTTGACTGTTGATTAAATTTTGATGGTGGTTTAAACTGTCAAGGTTTTTTTACGATTTGCCCCTTGAGAATAAAAGTGCTAAAATCGACTCCAATGGAATTTCCACTTAAAAATAAGTCATCACATAACCACTTTTATCAAATGGAGTATAAACATGTCCACACTCTCTGCTTTTACCGAAACCCCAAATTCTAACTTGCCCACCGCGGCCACCAACGGCTATGACCCTTTCTGGCATGCCAAAACACCAGAAGAACTGGCCCTAGCTCAAGGTGTACAACCCATCTTTAATTTTGAGGTACTCCTTGGTGGTTGGCCCGAAGACGAGTTAGAGGATAACTTTGAAGAGACCCTGCAACGTTGGCGACAAGCAGCAGATTAAACGAGATGAATCAGATGGATAAACTTCTCGTTGATACCTGTGTAGTCTCTTACCTAGTTAAAAATCATTCGTTGGCACTACACTACCGTCCTCTCTTAGAAGGAAAATTGCTCAATTTATCGTTTATGAGCCTAGCTGAACTGTATCGTTGGTCAATGGAACGCCATTGGGGAGATAAAAAAATCCAACAACTTGAGGAAGCTATCCAACAGTACGTGATTTTACCTAGTGACAACAAAACCTGTTGGTATTGGGCTAAAGTGCGTTCTGTGAAGGGACATCCCATTTCGGAAGGTGATGCTTGGATTGCGGCCACCGCACTTTGCTATGACATGCCGCTGGTCACACATAACATTAAACATTTTCAACATCTTCAAGAGTTAGGCTTAGTGTTGCAGTCATGTCACATAACCACCTAATTTTTTCATTTTACGGTAGCTCCTGGTCATCTCAAAGTCCATTTTAGCTATCGTCTCTCCGATGGCACGGTGGTGGTGAATGCACAGCCGCTGGAGATGACGATTAATTGACCTTTGGGGAGGAGGAGGGATGGGGGGGAGTCTTCCTGTCCTTCCTCCCAATCATTCGTGAAATTATGTTGGCTTTTGATTAAACCTTGACGGTGGTTGAAACTGTCAAGGTTTTTTGGGGGCCATTACTTGAC
>DZAL01000131.1 GCA_022729575.1 Thiomargarita sp. | reverse complement strand
GAAGGCTTAGGAAACTTAGCACTGCCAAGGTTCAAAGTTTCCTAAGCCTCGAAGGTTTAGGAAATTTAGCACTGCCAAGGTTCAAAGTTTCCTAAGCCTCGAAGGTTTAGGAAATTTAGCACTGCCAAGGTTCAAAGTTTCCTAAGCCTCGAAGGCTTAGGAAACTTAGCACTGCCAAGGTTCAAAGTTTCCTAAGCCTCGAAGGTTTAGGAAACTTAGCACCTGCCAAGGTTCAAAGTTTCCTAAGCCTCGAAGGCTTAGGAAACTTAGTACTTGCCAGGTTTAGGAATCTTCGCACCCGGCGGGTAATACCTCCATTGGCTGGTAGGGGCTACCAATTTTAGGATAATGGACGGATAATACGATTATAGCGGTTATTTCAAGCCGACCAAACAAAAACAAGGGCCGTGTGGGTGGTCAGTCTCCTCAAATTTGAGAATGACGGTTTTAAACCCAAAATAGTCAAGACTCGCTAAAATATCTTCTCGCTTCAGCCAACAACTTATCTCTTCATGGCCTCCAAAAAAATTGGTGAGTCCCTTAAATCCTGGGTAGTTTTGACGATAACGCTGTTGATAAAGGACATGTTTAAAGCCGTGATATTCACTATTTACCGGTTGAAATTGATATTTTCTAGTATAGATATTATCTTTCAGCAAGGTTTGGTCATAGTAATGAGTCCAAATCATCACTTTGTTCGCTCGTTCCGAAATCAGATGAATTAACTGGATTGGATTTGTCATGTGATAAAGTACGCCACTGGCAATACAAATATCAAATGATTCATGGGTTTGATTGAGATAGCTGATAAAATCACCTAGGAGGATTCGAGCTTTGGCTAAATTAAATATTTCTTTGGTAATTAGGCATTTCAGATAGGCTTGTGGATTGGCTTCAATGGCTAGAATGGAAGCGGCTCCGCGTTGTTCCAGCATATAAGTATGTCCTCCTTCTAACGGACCCAATTCTAAAATATGACGGTCCTTAAATCCGCCTAATTTTGGTTCGGCCCAGGCAATTTTTCGGTCTTCAAATAAGGGGATGGCTCCTGCCTTTAAGTTAGTGCCTGAAGGCATGATGGAGGCCCATTTTCCTTGAAATAGGTCTAACGCCTGTTGGGGGGTGGGTGCGGTGCTGATGTATTTACCTAATCGGCGTTGCCATTCTATTTCCGTTTCGGAATTGGATAACGGTCTGGTGGCACACCAGAATAAGTTAGTTAGATATTGTTTGATTTTGGTGTACATATTCATATTATAATTTTTTTGGGTCTTGATGACAGTTTACCTTGACAGGGGCCGGGGGCAATTAAGTTAAGCCGGCTTAACTTAATGGCATTGGGAGTAAAGGGGGTGGTGAGTTAGCAGGGACCACTCCCCTCCTTGCTAAGGAGGGGCCGGGGGTGGTTAAGAAACTTTCAATTTATCTCGTTGTCCCAAATAAGAAACCTTCAGTGGAGTTCTCGGTTTTTCTTGTTTCGTGGGTGACATTTTTCGTTTATGATGTACGAGTAGTAAAGCTAGGGCACATGAGGCCATCCGGCTTAAAATGGTATCGGCACGACTGGTTAATGCGATCGGGACTCTGGCGCCTAAAACAATTCCTGAGGATTGGGCACTGGCCAGATATTCTAGTTGTTTAGCCAACATATTAGCCGCTTCTAAATCCGGGGCGACTAAAATATCGGCATAACCTGCTACGTCGGAGTCAATACCTTTGATGCGAGCGGCTTCTGCTGACACAGCGTTATCAAAAGCTAACGGTCCGTCCACGATTCCACCAGTAATTTGTTTGCGATCAGCCATTTTACATATCGCTGCGGCTTCCAAAGTTGAACGCATTTTTGAACTCACGGTTTCCACGGCGGCCAGTAATGCTACTTTGGGGGCTTCTAATTTTAGTGCATGGGCTAAGTCAATGGCATTTTGCACGATGTCAACTTTCTCCTCCAAAGAGGGGTCGATATTGATGGCGGCGTCGGTAATAAACAACGGACGCGGGTAAGAAGGGACATCCATCATAAAAACGTGACTCATGCGTCTGGCGGTGGAAACCCCTGTACCACGTTGCACCGCGGCTCGCATCAATTCTTCCGTGTGCAAACTACCTTTCATAATGGCATCCACTTCGCCGGCGCGGGCCATCGCCACGGCCCTGGCTGCCGCTTCATGGCTATGCTCAGTATCTAAGATTTGATAATCACTCAGGTCAACCCCTTCCTCTTCCGCGATCAAGCGAATTTTTGAGAGCGGTCCGACGAGGACTGGAATTATCAAATTAGCGCGACCGGCATCAATCGCGCCCATCAATGAGTTACGGTCAACCGGATGTACGATGGCCATACGAATGGGATCGTAGTCGGTAGTCATGGCGACTAATCGTTCTAATTGTGCGCCAGGATTGTCGTCGATGTGTATATGGGGTAGGATTATCCGTGGTCGTCTGATCTTTTCAGTGGGTGCAGATACTTCAGCAATCCCGGTGCAAACAGTTATGTTATTTTGGTTGACCACCTTACAATCTAAGGTGACTGTATGGTCTGGTAAGTTTTTTTCCAACACCGTGACCGCCACAGTTAACGTATCCCCCAATACGATAGGGTGGTGAAATTTCAAATCTTGCTTATGGTAAACCGTACCTGCGCCTGGCAGTTGGGTTCCCAGAAGATTAGAAATTAAGGCCGCACTCCACAAACTATGCCCACTTACTTTCTGATGCAAAAGGCTATCTTGAGTATATTCAGAGTCCATGTGTGTGGGATTGAAATCACCTGACATCCGTGCAAATAAGTGAATGTCTTCTTTGGTTAAAGTACGTGTTAGCGTTACTAAATCACCAAGGTTGATTTCATCAAAAGTCTTATTTTCAATATAGTCCACAACATGTAGTTTTGGTCTGTAGGATTTAGGATAGTTGTTCATATTAATTTACCTCATTTAATTTTTCCAGAAAAAGATTTGACAATTTTTGAAAAATTGTCAACTTTTAAGCAGTTATATTTACCAATATATTGCATTGCAATAATTATTTTTTCTTTCCACTTAGTAAATATTTTAGCAGTTATATTGCATTGCATCAAGATTAAAGATGATGAATTTTTTTATCTCTCTTTGAAAAATTAGAAATTTTTGATACTATAAAAACATTTCTGGGAAAATTTTTTGAAATACTGGACTTATCACTAAATACTCATCATCAAACTTTAATAAAGAATTTTTATGAACCAATTATTATCCGTTGTTGATCACGAATCTTCCGCTAATAAAAAATTACCTATGTCGGAGGAAGAAAAAAGAAAACAAACGGCCCACCAGTTAATTATAGATAATACTTTTAATGCCGCCTTGATGGGACTGGTGCCAATACTTTTACTGGATAGTTTGTTAGTAGGTGTAGTACAATTGAAGATGATAAGTGAACTATGTTTAGTTTATGAAATCAGGTTTACTGATCATCTAGGCAAAGCGGTCTTAATGTCGTTGGCAGGCGGAATAATGACCGCGATATTGGGTAGTCTGACGGGAACTTTTCTGCACTTAAATTGGTTACGGACTGTCGGTAGAGAAGTTGGGATAGGCGTTGCCGGCGGTGCCGTTACTTATGCCATAGGCCGAGTGTTTTGGCAGCATCTGGAAAGTGGCGGTAATTTATTGGATTTTAAAGCAAAGACTAAGGAGTCCAAGGAGTCCAAGGAGTACTTTACTCAGATGTATGAAGAAGGAAAACAGGTGGTAGGCGCTGGGGCCCATTGATTAATGGAAGTTGACAATTTTTCAAAAAAAAAGAAAAGATTTGACAACTTTTCGCCAGTTGTCAAATCTCGAACCAACGTGGTTAGGCGACTTCCTGCACTTCACGTAACTCCGATAAGCCATATTTTTTCAACAACCGGTAGGTGTTACGCTCGCTAATACCTAAGGCTTCGGCAACCCGTACACGATGGCCCGAATATTTTTGGAGAAGGATTTTCAAATAGTGTTGTTCAATCTCTCCCATGGTTGGCTCATGGTCAAAACAAAGTTTGACATGGCCATTTTTTCTGTAAGTGGTGGAAAAAGTTAATTGTTCTGGAGTAATTATGGTTTTATCTCCAGATAAAATGATGGCTCTTTCCACAACATTCTTCAATTCCCGAATATTACCTGGCCAATCATAAGCAATTAATTCTTTTAATGCAGTAGGACTCATCGTTTTATGTATGCACGGGGAAAAACGATGGTGCTGTAAAAAATGTTCCACCAATAGAGGTATATCCTCACGCCGTTCTCGCAACGCTGGAATAGTAATCACAAATCCACTGAGACGGTAGTAGAGGTCGAGTCGAAATTTTCCTTCTTGGCTCAGTTGTTCCAAATTACAGTTACTGGCCGCGACAATGCGAACATCCGCACTTAAATCTTTGGTCCCACCCAAACGGCGAAAATGACCAGTTTCTAACACTCGTAACAGTTTGGCTTGAATCGGTGCTTCAATTTCCCCAATTTCATCCAAAAATAAAGTTCCGTTATCAGCACCCTCAATCAATCCCTTTTTTAGTCTCTCAGCACCGGTAAAAGCACCGCGCTCATGGCCAAAGAGTTCTGATTCAAATAGCTTTTCTTGTAAAGAGCAAGAATCAACAGCCACATAATTACAATGACTACGTTGGCTTTGATGATGAATCTCCGCCGCCACTAATTCTTTTCCGACTCCACTTTCACCATGAATTAACACACTCATGTTAGTAGGGGCGATTTTTCGGATTAAATCTTTTACCTTTTTAATCGCTTCACTGTAACCCACGATAGTTTTACAGAAGTGTGGCACCAGAGGTTGATAAAGTGAAAAATCTTTATGTAAGGTGACAGGCTCCAAAATTCGTTGAATGGTCAATTCCAACTGCTCCAAATCAATCGGTTTGACTAAATATTCGCTGATCCCAACTCTAGTCGTCTCAATAGTTTCTCGCGTGGAACCCTGGGCGAGAAGTAGGACTACGGGGGGTAAATGGTTAACTTTTGCAAGTAATTCAGTACCTTTGCCATCAGATAGTTGTGCATCTAATAGTATTAAAGAAGGTTGATATGTGCTTAGATATTTTCTAGCCTCAGATAACAGGGTAACTCCCGAAGATTCATACCCTGCTTTTTGTAATGTTTCAACTAGCCACTGATTAAGCTCTATCTCACTTTCTACCACTAAAATGCTGATTTGAGTCATTTATTCTGCCTTAGCTATGGGTTGAGAATGCGGTGCGTTTAATAACTTGTGAAAGGTAAGCGATTTTGCAATAACAAATTTTTATTTGCCAAAACCACAGTGATTATCCTACCTTGAGGTAAGTCATTAAAAAGTATTCAGCAAAATCCTAAAGAGGGTTTCTTAGAAAAACCAGAGGACATTTTATATTAGTTAAGTTTAAAATTACAAGCTATTGAAATTAAAAAAATTGTATTTTAGAATTTGCTAATATTCTGGTTTATGATGAATTTGTAAAAATGGACTGTCTTCATATATAATATATGTTACACTCGGCTTGAGTTTTTAGGCAGATTTATTTTGAGGAGACATTTATGAATTATTTTATAAGGGCTTTGCTTATATTAATCGCATCCATTATCATAAAACAACCAATGCTGTTAGCTGATTCAGAAAGCACCAGTAATTCTGATAAATCAAATGCAGTACGTGTCCTTGGAATTGGTGGTTGGTATGAACGTTATGGCAATGGTCAAGTGGTCCTGTATCCTATTATTAATCCACTGCCAGACCAAAAAGGAATGTATAATATAAATATGTCTGGCATGTCAGGAATGAATATGTACGGTATTACAGGAATGGGTGGAATGCTTGGAATGGGGATACTCAATCGAGGCGGTGTTTATGGAATGCCAGGAATGGGCGGAATGGGCGGAATGGGCGGAATGGGCATGGCGGGGATGTATGGCATGTTAGGAATGTATGGCATGGTGCCTTATCAGATGAGTTTTGGCCGATTTTGGATTACTCAAGAGGGTCAATTAGTGTTATCTCCCATTGGCAGTATGTTGGACATGGGCGGTATGGGCGGGATGTTAGGCGTTATTAGAAGCATGGGTGGTATGGGTGGTATGGGTGGTATGGATGGTATGGGTGGCATGGGTGGCATGGATGGTATGGGTGGCATGGGTGGCATGGGTGGTATGGCTAAAAAAAACAGCATGAGCGGGATGAATGGGATGAATGGAATGCCAGGGATGTCAGAGACGAAATAAAAGATTTGACCAGATTTGACAACTTTTCGAAAGTTGTCAAATCTCCAAACATACAGGAACCCATCAAAATGACCTCATTGATAACTCGTCGGACTTTTTTGCACAGCACCGCTACGATGACCAGCGGCCTGCTAGTCCCTTTTTACCTAGATTTGACCAGATTTGACAACTTTTTTAAAGTTGTCAAATCTACCAAAAATCCCCAAACCAGTGAATCAATCCTCAATGGGTGGTTACGAATTGGCACCGATGATATTATCACCATTTTGATGCCGCATTCGGAAATGGGTCAAGGAGTACACACCGCACTGGCCATGTTAGTAGCGGAAGAGCTAGACGCGGACTGGGAGAAAATACGAGTAGAAATGGCCCCCGTCGGCCCAGAAATTTATGAACATACAGGCTTAGGTCAATACACGACCGCAGGCAGTTTTAGCGTCACCGGCCAATGGGAAAATTTACGCCTGGCGGGTGCCTCGGCACGAGCATTATTAATCAAAGCGGCGGCCCAACATTGGCAAGTCTCTCCTCAACAATGTCGCACCAACCAAAATAAAGTGAGGTTAACCACCCAGGCGGGTGACAGTCTCAGCTATGGCGAATTAGCAAACACCGCGGCACAATTAAAACTAGAAGCCCCGCCCACTTTAAAAACCGTAACCGAATTTAAATTACTCGGCACCGCGGTCAAACGTTTAGACATTGCCGCCAAAGTGGACGGCAGTGCCATCTTTGGCCTAGATGTGCGCGTACCAGGTATGAAATATGCCGCCATCAAACAAGCCCCGGTCTTTGAAAGTCGACTTCAATCTTATACTCCTAAAACCCTGCCAGGGGTACGCCTCGTCGAATTACCTGACGCACTCGCCGTCGTCGCCAACAGTTATTGGGAAGCCAAGCAGAGTTTGGAACAACTCACCATTAAATTTACCGCGACCGAATTTGACCAAGCAGACTCCTCCAGTATTCAACAACGTCTCCGTCAAGGACTCAGTGCCAGTATTGCGGCGAAAGCCTCTAGTGTAGGAAATTTTAAACGTGGCATGAAGGCCGCGAAAACCATGCTAAAAGCCGAATACAGCGTTCCGTTTCTAGCACATGTCACTATGGAACCTCAGAATTGCACCGCCATAGTCAAATCCGACGCCTGTGAAATTTGGGCACCCACTCAGGCGCAAGGAAAAATTCAAACCACGTTAGCTGAATTACTCAAATTACCCACCGAAAAAATTAAAATTCATACCACCTATCTAGGCGGCGGCTTTGGTCGACGATTAGAAATCGATGTGGTCATTCAGGCCGTATTAATTGCCAAAGCGGTAGGAGCACCAGTGCAATTAATCTGGTCTCGTGAGGAGGATATACAACATGACTTTTATCGACCGGCGATGATGGCACAATTGATAGCCGGTTTAGATGAAACAGGGTTACCCCAGGTCTTTCGCGCCAGAGTAACAGGACCTTCCATCCTCAGCCGAGTGTCCCCCACCTGGCTGACGAAAAATTTTGATTACTTAGCCGTAGAAGGAATTAATCAACTAGCTTATCAAATACCGAACCAATATATTGACTATGTGATGACAAATACACCAGTCCCCGTCGGTTTTTGGCGCTCACTAGGACACTCTTACAACGCTTTTTTTGTCGAAAGTTTTATCGATGAAATAGCCCATCACAGCCAACGTGACCCATATCAATTGCGCCGAGAATTACTCAGTGAACAACCTGAATTTTTAGAAGTATTAGACACGTTAGCTGACAAATCGAACTGGAAACCACCTGTAAATAACGTCAATAACGTCAATAACGCGCCGGCCGGACCTTATCGCGGAATGGCGATTCACCGCGTCTATGGCAGTATAGTAGGACAAGTCGCGGAAGTCACGATAAGCCACACCGGTGAAGTGACGGTGACACGGATAATCAGTGTCGTCCACTGTGGTTTCGCCGTCCACCCGGACACTATCCACGCTCAAATCGAAGGCGGGATTATTTATGGATTAGCCGCCTTAACACAAGCGATTACCCTAAAACGAGGACGAGTTGAGCAAAGTAACTTTCACGATTATCCGATATTACGAATGGCCGCCGTGCCGATCATTGAGATTCACTTATTGCCCAGCTCAAAATATCCTACTGGCGTGGGAGAAATTGCCACACCACCCACTGCACCAGCCGTCACCAATGCGATTTTTGCCGCCACCGGCCAACGAATACGAGAATTACCAATAACCGACCCCAAACAGATTTGACAACTTTTCAAAAGTTGTCAAATCTAAAACTAGCTCGACCATTGACGACGACCGATATATGTTACTCATTGACCATCATGGGAAATAGTCATGGAACATAGAATGCCCATTACTTTAAGCCGTTTTTTTGGCATTATCATTTCCATGTACTACCATGATATTGACCCACAGCCTCATTTTTATGTACACTATGAAAAACAGAAGGCCGTGGTTGACATCCAGACTTTTTCCATATTAAAGGGAAAACTCTCACCGCGGGTACATGGTTTGGTAGTGGAATGGGCCTCGCAATATCAAGCAGAATTGTTGAAAAATTGGGACCTGATTAAAAACAATGCACCTTTAGAAAAGATTAAGCCACTAGAATGACACCTGCAACGCAACCGCAATCACTACTTATTGAATCTTCTGAATTAACTGACCCACTATCCTCCTCCAAAAAACGGCCACCACTGGTCATTTTTGCCATTGGCAATCCCAGTCGTGGTGATGATGCGTTAGGGCCTGAATTATTACGTCTGCTGGAAACTAAAACGGTCGATTTAATCGGCAACCAAATTGAAATTATTGAAGATTTTCAATTACAAATAGAACATGCCCTAGATTTAGACCATCGTGAATTAGTACTATTTATCGATGCCAGCGTTTCCTGCGCCCCCCCATTTGAATTTACCCGTTTATCGCCTCGGCCAGAGCTTAATTATACTACTCATGCCATGCACCCCGCAGGCATTTTGCAGACCTATCAAACTTGGTACGGCTCTCCCCCTCCTACTTTTTTACTCAGCATACGTGGCGAACAATTTGACTTAGGACAACCCCTAAGTCAGCCAGCGAGTCAACACTTGCAAGCCGCCTGGACACTATTAAAACAGTTATTGGAAACTATTGAAACCACGGCTTGGGAAGCTAAAATATGTTAACGTCATCCTCGCTCATACCGGTAAAAATTTTTAAACATCAAGGCCGGCAACTATTTTTGTCTTTAGAAGAAGCACCACCGCATGTGCAAGCGTATGTGATAGAACAAGACACCGCTTTATTACTAGAAGCACCACGCTTGATTGCACTTCCTTCGTTAGAAAATTCAGAAACGATTGAACAATTATTGATGAAAACACTGACCGCACCGTTAGCACAACCGGGCAGTGTTATTATTAAACCTGGTCCCCCCCTGCAATTATTGGCGATTATCCATGAATTAGAAGCGGAACCGACTTGGCAAATGGTTTGGATTAAAAATGCTTTATTGGAAATTTTGCAAATTGCCGAATTTTATCAAATCGCCACCATTGCCATGCCGTTATTAGGCAGTGTCTATGGCAAACTCGCCCCCGAGCAATTTTTTCAACTCTTGCAGGAAGCATTATTAACGACGACCACGGTTTCATTGAAACAGATTTGGTTATTGTTAGAAGCAGACCGAGTAAGTAGAGAAGAATTTGAAGAATTAAGTATCAAATTAGGACGGTGGCTGTGGTAACACGCTCAAGTAAAATTTATCTCGTTCCCACGCCGCCACCTGGGAACGAGAAGACCGCTGTTGACTACGTTTGGTAAGTACTGAAGCAGAAATTATACGGTATTTTCCCTCACCCCCGGCCCCTCTCCCAGAGGGAGAGGGGCGAAAAATATACGAGAAAATTGCTGTGTCAGTACTTAGTTCCAAAATCCCCTCAATTAATCTTAACACCGGCCACCACCGGAGCATGGTCCGAGGGTCGCTCCCAACCTCTTGGAATAGAGTCGATAATACAAGTAGTTACACCGGAAACTAAAGCCGTGCTGGCTAAAATTAAATCTATTCGGGCCCCATGATTACGTTTAAAAGCGGAGGCCCGGTAATCCCACCAACTAAAGGTATTCAGTGGTGAATCAACTAAGCGGAAAGTATCATGTAAGCCCAAAGCGAATATTTCTTGTAAAGCGGCTCGCTCTAAGGGACTGACCAGCACGGCCTCTTCCCATTTAGCCGGATCATGTATATCTTGGTCAGTGGGTGCAATGTTAAAATCACCAAGTACAATTAGATGAGGATAGCGAATTAAACTGGCTTGGAGATATTGAGATAACTGTTTGAGCCAAGTGAGTTTATAGTCGTATTTGGCGGAACCGACACTGGCCCCGTTGGGCACATAAACGTTGACGATTCGTAACTGGTCCCCATAAGTAGCGGCCACCATTCGTCGTTGCTCATCTGGGTAGTTAGGTAAATCCGTGAGGAGCTCGACCCCTGGGTACCGGCTAAGTAAAGCGACTCCATTATAAGTTTTTTGACCAGAAAATAGAGCGTGATAACCGGCGGCTTGTATTTCTAAGAGCGGAAAATGCTGGTCCAGCATTTTAGTTTCTTGCAGAGCGAGAATATCTGGTTGTTGCAAGGAGAGCCATTGCAATAATTGTGGCCAGCGGACCCGGAGAGAATTGACGTTCCAAGTGGCGATTTTTAGCATGATGATGGAATCAAATAACAGCCTAAAGAAAAGTTACAATTAAGAGAAGGCTAGTGAGGGTGTGGAGTAAGATGGTGGATTTAATGGCAGGAATTAGCCTGCTGGGACTGTCATAGTTGGCATAGACGGTTTTAATGGCGGAGATTCCTAGTGGTAAGGTTAATACCGTCAGTAAACTCCAGGTCGGTAAATAGTTAAACCAGGTCCCCAGTAGCACTGAAATAATGTTGAGTCCAATGAGTAAAGCATATCCATGTCGTGCCCTGAGAAGACCCAAACGAACTACCAGGGTATTTTTATGTGCTTGTTTATCGGCTAAATAATCTGGAAACTCATTTAAATATAAAATGGCGGTCACCAAACAGGTGAGCGGTAATGCGGCTATGATAGGGCTGAGAGTAATCGTTTGCGTTTGTACATAATAGGCACCAGTAACTGCCAATAAGCCAAAGTTGAAGCCGACTAAAATTTCGCCTAAACCACGACTGTTAAAAGAAAACGGCGGCGCCGAATAAGCATAACCGGAGCCAATACCCAATAGACCTAACCAAAACAGAGTATTACCTCGCAACCAGACCAGCGTCAAACCAATAATGACCGCGACTAACAGGAGTGACCAACCGTAATAATAAGTTTGACGAGACGACAAAATTCCACGTTGAATAAAACGACTCCCGCCAGCGAAAGGAGTTAAGGGCGTAAGATTGTAATCGTCAGTGTGATTCAGATGGTCAAAATAGTCGTTGAGTACATTAACTCCAGCATGTGCCAAAGTCCCTGCACTCAAAGATAATCCCAGATACCAGAAGGAGAATAGTTGGTGTGAATGCCAGGCAATGACGGTACCCAAAAGAATGGGTAAAATGATAACGGTAAAAAACTGAGGACGGGTGGCTAATAGCCAAATTGAGAAAATGTGGTACATAGTTATAGTTGAAGTCAAAACGACCCCAAAGTGGTTCCTAATAGTTTAAGATTTGACAACTTTCGACCAGTTGTCAAATCTGACCGGACCCAAGATTTGACAACTTTCGAAAAGTTGTCAAATCTGAACCGGGCCCAAGATTTGACAACTTTCGAAAAGTTGTCAAATCTAAATTCAAATCTAAATTAACCTACTGACTAATTTCCTTTCGGTGCCGCCGCCAAAATCTCTGGAGTCGCTTTATCCGCAAACTGCTTGAAATTTTCGACAAACATACCGGCCAATTTTTTAGCTTGCGCATCATAATCGGCTTGATTAGGCCAAGTATTACGAGTATTGAGAATGTCAGCCGGCACTCCTGGGCATTCTTTAGGAATTTGTAGCCCAAAGAATGGCTCAGTGGTCATGGGTACGTTTTTCAGAGCACCATTGAGCACCGCATTAATGATAGAGCGAGTGAATCCAATTTTCATGCGACTACCCACGCCATAAGGGCCACCACTCCAACCGGTGTTAACTAACCATACATCCACGTTATATTTAGCTAAATTCCGTCCTAACAATTCCGCATAACGTTGTGGATGCAGTGGCATAAACGGTGCGCCATAGCAAGTGCTAAAATTGGGAGACGGTTCCGTCACTCCTCTTTCAGTACCAGCGACTTTGGCCGTGTAACCTGACAAGAAGTGATACATGGCTTGAGCATGAGTGAGTTTAGCCACTGGGGGTAGTACACCAAACGCATCGGCTGATAAGAAAATCACATTCTTTGGTTGACCCCCTTTACCGTCACGGGTGGCATTAGGAATATGACTGATGGGATAAGACCCGCGAGTATTTTCGGTAAACAAGCTGTCGCATAAATCCACGCGCCGAGTTTTAGCATTAACCGCCACGTTTTCTAAAATGCTCCCAAACCGGCGCGTGGTTTCGTAAATTTCTGGCTCTGCTTCCGGGGACAAGTTAATCAACTTGGCATAACAACCGCCCTCAAAATTAAAAATCCCCTCCTCATCCCAACCATGCTCATCGTCACCAATTAACTTGCGACTAGAATCAGCCGATAAAGTAGTCTTGCCGGTACCACTTAAACCAAAGAAGATAGCGGTATCACCAGCGGCACCGATATTAGCAGAGCAGTGCATAGGTAAAACGTCTTTTTGCGGCATCAAGTAATTCATCACGGTGAATAGCGATTTCTTGATTTCACCGGCATAGCTGGTACCTCCAATCAATACCAATTTTTTCGCAAAATTGATAATGATGAACGTTTCTGAATTGGTACCATCAACGGCTGGGTTAGCATGAAATTTAGGCGCGTCAATGACCGTAAATGCCGGTACATGTTTGACTAATTCCTCGGCGGTGGCTTGTATAAACATGTTACGGGCAAACAGATTATGCCAAGCATATTGGCTAATCACCCGTACTGGCAAGCGATGGCTTAGACTAGCGCCCACAAAACAGTCTTGCACATACACATCTTGCGATTGCAGTTGCATCATCATGTGTTTATGTAACGAATCAAATTTTTCCGGTGACAGTGGACGATTGATTTTCCCCCACCAAATTTGATTTTCGGAACCAGGCTCCTTAACTACAAATTTATCATTAGCCGAACGTCCTGTATGATGGCCAGTACGAACGACGAGAGGGCCAAGGTGGACCAAAATACCTTCGTGGTGTGTAATAATCTGCTCGTAGAGCGCAGAGGTGTTTAAATTCCAATAGACATCATTGAGGTTAGATAACCCATGATTTTCTAAACCATAATTACTATGGTCTTCAAAATGATCATCACGCATGATTTAATTTCTCCGGTTGAGTGGTTTAACAATATTAAATTAATTGAAATTTTTTCTGGTTCGCCTGGAAAGACAATATGAAAGACAATAGAGATTATGTAAAATTCGGTTTTTACCGGCGTAACAGATTGATTTCATTATGACCAAATGGAATTTCACATAATGTCTAAATATTAAGAGTTCACTCTATTGTGACGTATTTATACTTATACCAGGGGTAATGAGTTTAATTATATTACATAGATGATTATTAGGGTACTAGGCAACCACAAATTTTTCTAAAAAAAGAAAATAAATTTTTTAATCAAGCCTAGGTAGTCCCTACCAACTAATGGAGGTATTAAAATCCAGGTGCTAACTTTCCTAAACCTTACCAGTTTTAGGTTTCTTAAACCTCACCGGTTGAGGAAACCTCGGCGATTCTAAGTTTCCTAAACCTCAAAGGTTTAGGAAACTTTGAGCTTTGATAACTCATTGAATTTTAACACCTCCATTGGTTTGGAGGGACTACCGAATTTTCAGAATAATGTTTGAGGTTTCATTCGGTTAATTCTAAAATTCTGCAAATTCTGATTCAGACCACCCAGTGGAGAAGGCCACCTGGCTACACGGGCTGACTTTTCACCACCGAGGTAGCAATATTGGGACTGTCGGGATTAACTATAACACTTTGTTTAGCTGGTGATAACATGATGTCCATATCTTCCATTGGCACAGCCCCCAATAATACTTCATCACCTAACACTAAAGCACCAGTAAAACAACCGCGGTTTTGAAAGGTCACTTGTAGGGGACCCACATAAGAACATAAATGTTTCTTGCCATCGGCGGTAGTCACTTCCCGCTTATACAATTCCTCTAACTGCAATTGAATAGCGAGAGGTTCAGGCAAACATAGATGTAATGAGCCAGTATCTGCTAAGGCATTGACTTCTACAGGTAACAATTCTCGCTCGCGGGGATTACTTAAAGTGAGTTTGGTGCGAATTAAACCCATAGTGAATTTCCTGATTTGGTTAGAAGTAAAAGTATTTGGTCTCGTTTCTACACTAGCGTATGAAACCAGAGAAAAATAACGAGTCCGATTAAAATTAGATTTCCAAGACCTACAAGTTCTAAGCACCGTGAGTACCGGCTTGTCAGAATCAGGATTTGCAGAATTTTAGAATTAACCGAATGAAATCCACCCCCCATTCTGAAAATTCTTAAATTCGGTATGGTGATAGCGGAATAAATCCTCATGGTGCGCAATCAATTCGCTCTCAGTGTGTTACAAGGGTGGTACTTCACTCAGACGAGGTCTAAGACTAGAATATATTGATGCAGTGTCCTTGTCAAGTGCTTCGTCTCTCTAATTGGCTTAGTGCTTTACTGCCAAATCTGACCAGAAGTCCATTAATTTTGCAAAAGCCGATTGATTATTTCATTTAACGTATTGTAAGTCTCCTCTAATCCACATCTGGAACTTTTTTTGTTAGGATTAGCATGGGCTACCCAGTTACGATACGTGAGAATATTTTGGGCATCGTCAATCAGAAGTTGTAAAGTGGGTGTCGTGAAGAAACTGTTCTTTAGCACATTTAACATGTCTCTGGGTTCCCACCTTTCCACCTTTTTTGCAAACTGTTCATACAGGTTATCGGCCAATAGAGAGGGTTGAAGGTGCTGTTTTAGGACCTTTCCTTTATCCTGTAAATAATCGCGCAAAAATCGCGCAAAAGTGGCCCACCGACCTAAGATCAACAATCCTTCTACCTCGTGAAGTTCTTGACTGGGGCGGTTTTTCACCTTGATTAAAGACCAGGCCCCGTTAGTTTCATAATGTGTACTTTTACGCAATCCCGGTTGAAAAGAGGTCAAGGCTTGTTGGCATTCGGCTTGCGGATGGGAGGGCGACCGTTCTAGCACTCGCCGCGTGATTTCAAAAGCATCTTTGGCACAAGAAACGGCTTGCCAAGTAGTTGGTAAGGGGTTCGCTAAACTCATGGCAGTTCCTCCTGTGACATGCCACTACCGGTCTTAACCAATTCCCAAAAGACCTCTTGTGTGAGGCATCGCATCTTAGAAGGGGTCTGTGTGGTTACTAGCCAATACCAATCATGGCCGGTGAAACCGTCTTCCAGTGGGTAGATTTGCCCATTTCGTTCCGTATAGACCAGATTATCTTTCCGCAGATAAACCAGTTCTTCGTCGCTGCCAGTCCCTTGTACTTCGCCCCCCCCCCCCCCTTACCGAGGGCTGTTTCAAAGTAAAAAATGTATTTGTAACTCATATAGATAGATAATTAAAACGGTTAACTAGTGGCGTGAGTAGAGGATTTTTCTTTGGAGGTAGTTATCATCTTCCATAATCGTCCAATCTGGCCGGTGACGGTTTGTATCCCTGCGGTGATGGAATGAAACCCTTCCAACACGAGTAAGTTGAAGGCGAAATTGCGGAAGACTCCAAGTGTCGCCGCTTGAGGAGGAGAACGAATCCCACCATGGTCTTCCTTAAAGATAACATCTTTGACCCAAGGTAAGTGGTTTTCTATCTTACGGTGTCCTCTGATAGTCGGTGCGAAGACATAGGCACTACTGATTTCACTGGCGAGGTAGCAAGTAGTAGTATTGAAGGATTTACCACCTCGTGCTCCTCGTCGATTGACACCGATAACTCGTTGTAGGCCGCTCCATGAGGAGCTCCATGAGGGTGGTACCGAGCACACTTGGAGACGGCATTTAACCTCGTGTCCAGGTCCTTTTTGGGTCCAACTCCAAGTGGTTGGGTCGTCCGCATCTGTTTGATGATAGCGGCGTGCAATTTAGGTTGGTTCGGTTTAACCGTTATCACATAGTTGTTGCCACTCTTAATGATAGCCGGTACCGTGGTTTTTTGGCCAGGTAAAGCGTCTAACGTGAAGACCGCTTTCGTGATTTCAAACTGATTCAGCAGTTCTTGTACCACTGGTATTTCACTGGTTTGGTGATTCTCCAAGACACCCACTTTTAGTATCAATTGACGATGTTGACTAAAAAAGGAGACTAGACTAACGAAGTTTTGTTCCGTCTCTTGACTGGAAGTGACGGTACTTTTGAGGCTGTTGCCATCTATAGCAATTCGTTCTCCCGTCAGATATTGGCTCATCCACTCATTGAAACAGTGAATGACTGGAGTGAAATCGATTCCTTTACTGAATCTTTGTAAAGTTGGACACGACGGTGCTTTTCCTCTAGGTAGAGGAAGATATTCTTTCAGCAAGTCGCCATAAATTTGGCCAAATCTAGCCATGGCGCGAAGTCCGGTGTAACCACCAGTCATGGCCATTATCATAATGATTAGGCTAGGGAGAAGTTGGTGACGTTTCCCTTTTGGGTGACGATAATCTTCGATCGGTTGGAGATAATGTACCAGGCTGTTCATTGGTTATTTCCTTTTTAGTTTAAGTTAGTAAATAGAGTTGTTCCGAAATAAAAAAGACTAGTTCTTAAATTAATAAATAATCTCTTCCAACCAAATTTGAAATGACCATGGTAACAATGACATTTATAATATCGCTAGTGGTATACAGTTTAAGTTCCATAAACCCGCGCAAATAGCAATAACGCTATCCGCAAATCCCTCGAGGCGATTACGAAAACGATGCACTAAAATATTATATAGTAATACTCACCTACTGTTGTACTTCCGAGGGATAACACCCCTCGAAGGGGTGTTATCCCTGCTGGCTGGCCAAACTCATTATGGGACAACTGGATAAGGATATTACTATAACGCTTCATCCCACCAATCGCATTTTCGATACCTACTCGGGTTTTGCTGAC
>DZAL01000130.1 GCA_022729575.1 Thiomargarita sp. | reverse complement strand
CTCATTATACTTAGATTTAATCAAGAAAACTCTATCTTTCATGTTATGGGAAGAACCCGGCATTCCCGTAGAGAAACTTGAATATGAATTGCCTGCCACTGTAGGAGATTTTACACGTATACACTCAGAGTTTCTCAAAAGTCATCTGTTACAACTAGCGTGGCGTGGAGACTGGTCTTGTCCGAACGATAAAGAGGCAAAAACCGAGGGTAAATTCTGGCCAGGATATGCCCATACCATGATAGGTTTGAAACGACTTGATAACCTACATTTTTGTATTGACAATGTCATTCAAAATAATATTCAAGGAGACTTCATAGAAGCAGGCGTATGGCGAGGTGGGGCTTGTATATTTATGCGAGCCGCATTGGCAAGCTATGGGGTTAGCAATCGTCGAGTCTTTGTGGCCGATTCTTTTGCGGGTTTGCCAGCACCTGATGAAGATAACTGTCCGCAAGATACGGGAGATACGTTACACAAAAACCGTTATCTCGCTGTTTCCTTGGAAGAAGTAAAAGCTAATTTTGAGAAATATGGATTGCTAGATGATCAGGTTGTGTTTTTAAAGGGCTGGTTTAAAGACACTTTGCCAAATACTTCCATTGAAAAACTTGCTATTCTCAGAGCTGATGGGGACATGTATGAGTCCACCATGGATATTCTAACCAATCTTTATCCGAAATTGTCGGTGGGAGGTTTTTGCATAATTGATGACTACAATTGTATTCCTGCTTGTAAGCAAGCTGTAGAAGATTTTCGCTCTAGTCGAAATATTAAAAGCCCCATTCAACAAATCGACTGGACGGGAGTATTTTGGCAGAAAAGTGAGGTAGAGGGATAAACTGGACTGCCTAAGGGTCACAAAACAGAAGCCAATAAATGTGACAACCTCAAAAATACCATGGTAAGCCAAATGCTAACAAGAAACCATGAGATTTTGAATTTGAAAACGGAGAAGTATAGTCGGTTAGTAGATTTGGAAAATCTGAAAATCCTTATTGTGTTAACTCCGAAGACTGGTAATATGTGGTTGAAATTGTTATTGTCACGAGTTTATAATTTACCGATAGTAAGCGTTGATTTTGATTATCGTAGATTTGAACAAGAGTTCCCCATTTTAGGAAATTCATGGATAGCCCATCAACATTACCCTATTCTTGAATCGGATTTCTTAAATTTTTTAAGCAAAAAGAGGATTGTGTTACTAACTACCATCAGGCATCCAGGAGATGTGTTGGTATCGTTATTCCATTTTGTAAAGTGGTACCCTTTAGAAACTTTGTTGGGGAAAGAACCCGTTAGTGCCATTACCCTCTTGAAAAATGATGATGAAGTAATGGGAAAATATACTCAACAATATGTACAAGACAATCTTTTTGCTGAGTTGTTGCAAATTTCTTATAATTGGATACCCCATGTGACAGAGCGGGTACACTATAAGGATATGCTGGTAAATCCACTAAATTGTTTAATAGAACTGACCAATAAAATTAGTCCAGTTTCTCGGGAAAATGTTATACAAGCAATAGTTGCTTGCGATATTAACAACCTGAGAGCAACTTCTATCGCAGACCAGAGGCATTTCAGAAAGGGTTTGCAAGGAGAATGGAAAGAAGTCATTCCGCCTGAAATTCTACACATTTTGCGTACTCAATCGCCTTATCCAAAATTATGTAGCCAACTGGGTTATTCGTTCGATGACACAAATGATTCTATACGGCCCGTTTTTGATTACGCAACGATTAATCCGTTCTATCAGCGACAGCAGTTTGACAATGGGGTGAAAATTACTCCATTACTTTCTCACATTTATTTTTCAACCAAGAATGCACTGCAACGCTGGACCAACCCGTTGGAAACGTCTTCAGAAGAATGTTTTTATAATTGGCTAAATTTGCCCACCGAGGCAGAAATGCAAAATTCTTCTGATAACTCGCTTAAAGGGTTACTAATCACCAACTTAGCCTATTTTATCTATCAGATACGTGGTGATTTACGTCAGGCATTCCCAGACCTCTTTGGAAAAAACCGTGTAGAATTTTGTCAGTGGTTTATCAACCAATTTCCTTTAGAGTATGAAATTGAGCGTGCTTTTATTACTCCGATGTTACTTTCTCTTAACTCTAATCAGACTACTAAAGGTCAACCACCAGAAACCATGAACGTCACACCAAACACGACGGGAAACCATGTACCCTCAAACCTTAGAACAAAGGTAAAACTCTACGACTTAGGAAACTTTCGTGAAGAGTACAAAGGGATTCTATCGCCGGTATACGATGAGGGGATTGTTAAGAAGTATATTACTGAACAATTTTTGGACAATGCTTCGGTTTATGCTAATCATTACCAAACCTTCAGTCATTTTGAACAGTTACTCAGCACCACACAACAATATCTTTCTCTTAACCACTTAGAACCATTAAAAATATTGGATATTGGATCAGGTGCGGGAAATACCATTTTCCCCCTCTTCAAGCTATATTCAAATGCTTCAATCGTTGCCAGTGATCTATCGGCACCTTTGTTGAAAATCTTGAAGGAGTTATATGAGAAAGACTATGGTGCGCGGGCTTGCACTATCGTCCAACTCAATGCCGAAGAAATTGTGTTTGAGGACAATCAGTTTGACTTAGTAGTAGGTAGTGCCATTCTACATCATCTACTTTCGCCAGAACAGGCAATTAAAGAATGCTTCAGAGTCTTGAAGCCACACGGATATGCTGTATTTTTTGAACCTTTTGAAAGTGGTAATTCGGCTGTCGCTTCCGTCCTTCTTAAATTACTTGAGTTGAATGAGCTTTTTCATCAGCAAGATGAACCTCTGACTCCAGAGATAGTACGCTTTTTCAAGGCCTGGTGTCATGATATTGACGTGAGAAAGAGAATGAGCAAAGACAACCCGTTGCTGCCACAACTAAATGATAAGTGGCTATTTACCAAGCAGTATTTCCAAAATGTGAGTGAATCCATAGATGGAGAAGTCGTCATCTATTCCACCAGTGACATGACGAAACCGTTTTCCAATGCCATTAAAGTTCTTCTAAAGTTGGGTTTGCAACTTGAGGAAAGCTGTCTACCTAGATGGGCGATGGATTATATTCTTGCAAAAGAAGAAAATTTTTCACGCGAGTCCGATCAAGAAACTATGATGACGGGAGGATGTATTATTTTCCATAAAACAACACAACTTAAGACCATGAATGTCATACCCCAAACCACAACAGCTATTCTTGCGCCTAAATTCAAACCTCAAAAATCAGAAGCCATCACCTCCTTTTGCAACTTTTTAGAAGGTGGTAATCACCCTCAATGGCCACTAGAGATGTTCTTAGAACTCAGCAACATCTGTGACCTTCAGTGTGCCATGTGTACCACTTTTTCGGCGTTAAGTCCCAATCGCTTCTTAAAACTAAAAAGTTCGGAAAGAGGCTTTTTAGAAACCGCAGATTATTCGGCCCTGGACCCCTTGTTGCAGCACGCCCTGTTAGTGCACTGCTTTGGTTATGGTGAACCCACGATTCATCCTAGATTTAAGGAGATTCTTAGCCATGTCTTGGATTACGAAGTACTGGTAGATTTCTTCACCAATGGTATGCACCTAACGCAAGAGTTATGCGAATTGATGGTGGAAAAGAAACTCTTTAAGGTGGTCATTTCATTTTCGGGTGCTAACCAGCAAGATTATGAAAACGTTTATTTAGGGGGACAATTTGGAACCGTTTTAGAAGGAATTTCTCGTCTGGCGAATACGAAAAAACAGCGCCACAGCCAATACCCAGTTATTGAAATCAATTCAATCGCTTTCCAACATCAGATTGACCACTTGATTGAATTTATTGATTTGATGGCAGATAAAGGAGTCAATCAGATTGAATTGAAATCATTGGTCACTTATCCAGATACGCCTCAATTGCACTCTCATGCGGCCCTGTTTCGTCCCGACATCGAAGGTCAATTATTGGAAGAAGCCAAACAACATGCTGTGAAGCGGGACTTGGTTTTTAATCCTGCCCCGTTTATTGAAGGTGCTAAGTTTAATCCACCCCAATTTGCTACTGTCGTACCTATCAGCGATTTAAAGTCCATTGCTAAAACCGTGGTACCGGTTCGTCCGCCAAAAGACCAAGACGTTTTATCGTTGCAAAGCGCTTTAGACCAAAGCCCAGGTTCTCTAGCAAGTTTTTTTGATATTCAGAAGGTTAAACTTGGAACGGTCTATTGTTGCGAACCTTTTGAAACGTTTTATGTAAGAAGAGATGGTCATGTCGTTCCCTGCTGTTTTTCCAATAATGCCTTTGGTTCATTGCTTCATGTATCGATGGGCGATCTTGCCCAATCTTCAGGAGAAGTTATTTGGCAAGGTGCAGGTTTTCAAACGATTCGAGAAGGAGTATTGGCAGACTCTTATCCGATGAAGATTTGCCGAGAATGTATAAAACTGCGTCAGTATCCCAAACACCACGCCATACAACACAAAGTGGGTGCTTATACCAGTTGGTTTCAACAAATTTTCGGGCAGGAATTTGACCGTGCTTTGCAAGAACGAACGAAAACGCTAGGTTGTCTTAGCAATCGGGACGTTATTGAAAAGAGAAAATTAGTAAAATCATTTATTAACATGGGTGTAGCAGAAAATCAATTTGCTGTAAGCGGTAGTATTTTTACTCTACCTAAAAGGGTCAAACCACCCTATTCTTGGGTAGAGCACATTCCGTTTGCCTTTTTCCTAACGGGTTCATTAAAACCTAAAATATTTGTCGAACTGGGCGTTTACGTAGGCAACTCCTACAACGCTTTTTGCCAGGCTGTCAGCCTCTTGAAAACGGCCACTCAATGCTATGGCATCGACACCTGGCGAGGCGATGAGCATACGAATTTCTACGATGAGTCCGTTTATAACGAATTATTCGCTTACCAGCAACGAGAATATCCAGAATTTTCCTTCTTGTTGAGACACTCTTTTGACGACATGTTGGAATCGTTTGAAGACAATAGCATTGATTTACTCCACATAGACGGCTTCCACACTTACGAAGCTGTCAAACATGATTTTGAAAACTGGTTACCTAAAGTGAGTAACCAAGGGGTAGTCATTTTCCATGATACTGAAGTCAGAGACCATGATTTTGGGGTATGGCGGTTATGGGAAGAATTGGCCCAAACTTATCCCTCGTTTAACTTCAAACACGGTTATGGATTGGGCGTGATTGCCGTAGGAACTCAAGTGCCACAGGAGTTTCTCAATTTTCTGCAAGTAGCTAATCAGGAACCGTTCTATCGGGAATTATTTGCCAGATTAGGTCACTATATTACTGTGTTAGAGCAGAACAAGACTTTAGAAAAATCAATCCCTTCACAACATTTGTTCGCCCAATTGTTTATTGACACGGGCGAAGGATTTGAGGAAAGACATTCCATCATCAAAACCGTGACTGGGGAGGAATCACAACTGGCGTTTGATTTATCGGGCTACGACTTTATCAAGCAACTGCGCTTTGACCCGCTGAATACTCTCGTCATCGTGCGAGTTCCTCGCATCGTGTTGATTGACCAACATCAAGTTTCCCACGAACTGGAGAGTCATGAAGATAACGCCCTGGTTTGTCAAGCAGATAAAACGTTAGTGTTTGATACGGACGATTCCCTGATATACCTAGATTTACAAAATTATGTTAGCCCGCAGCGGATAGTTTTTTCCGTAGAATATGTGGTTATAGGCCATCAAGTACAAGCACTCAGTCAAATTCTGAAACTAGAACACGACCAACGCCAGACTTTGGCGCAACAACACCAGGAAGTCAGTCAAAACCTGGAGACTCTCCAGGAGAGAAAGCGGACCTTAAAAAACCTTCTTCATCAACACCAAATACCGACCAGATATTTAGTGCAACTCTTTATTGACACCGGTGCTGGTTTTAGCGAAGAGCAGTCAATGATTCAAGAAGTGACTGAGTTCACTGAGAATGAACAACCGTTTGAATTTGACCTCTCTAGTTACGAGAACCTCAAACAACTGCGATTTGACCCACTGAACGCTATGACCGCTTTACGAATTGGGCAGATAGTCGTCGTGGATGGTCAGGGTCTAACTCACCGGTTAAATTACCAGCCCGTCAATGCTTATGCGCAACTGGGTGAAATTCTGGTATTTGATACCGAGGATTCACAAATATTGATAACCTGGCCTAACCTTGAAAAGCCTCAAAAGGTGGTCATTCGGTTGCAATATATGGCGATGGGAACGAATACTTATCGTTTTCTTTTGCAAAGAGAACGGGAAATCATCAAACAGCAAGGGGAGCAAATTCAGTATCTTACGACGCAATTAGTGCAATAGTTGCGGGGTTGAACCTGCTCTACGAATAGGTAGTCTCTGCTAAATAATGGAAGTATTAAAATCCAGGTGCTAGGCTTCCTAAACTTTGAGGGTTTAGGAAACCTTGATTGTTGATAATCCTTTGATTTTTAATATCTCCATTGGCTGGTAGGGACTACTCAAACGTGACCGGTTTAACGCCACTACCTTGTGCATCACTACCGAATTTTTGTGAACAAACATCCATAATAAAATCAGGTGCTCCCTGTCCCAATAGACAGTGGCCATCATGGTGACGACTTAACCCATGTAGGGCGAATAAACCATCAGAACCTTCTAAAGAAAAAGCCGTCTTAAATTTTCGACTACTTTATGAACCAAACTATCTCTATTATTATCCCAGTCTATAACGAAGAAGCTACTCTATCACCCTTACATGAAAGCCTAACTTCTACCCTAACCACTACCAGTTATGATTATGAAATCATCTTCGTTGACGATGGAAGTTGGGATGCTAGTTTTAAACGATTAGAACAATTGGCCCAACAAGATTCTCACGTCAAGGCCATACAATTCACCCGTAATTATGGCCAAACCACAGCTATTGCCGCAGGTATAGACCACGCAAAAGGGGATATTGTGATTTTTATGGATGCTGATTTGCAAAATGACCCTACTGATATTCCAGCTATGTTAGCCAAGTTGGAAGAAGGTTATGATGTGGTCAGCGGTTGGCGGGCGGATCGTCAAGATACCTGGCTGACCCGCACATTACCGTCTCAATTGGCTAATGGCTTGATTTCTAAGGTAACAGGTGTTCATTTACATGATTATGGTTGTACCCTGAAAGCCTATCGACGCGAGGTCTTGACAGGATATAAACTTTATGGTGAAATGCACCGTTTCTTGCCGGCGTATGCGGCTTCCGTGGGGGCGCGTATTGTAGAAATGCCGGTCAAACATCACCCACGGCGTTACGGTCAATCCAAATATGGTCTTGAGCGCATTCTCAAGGTCATGTTAGACTTGTTGACCGTAAAATTTTTACATAAATATGGACAGAAACCACTTTATTTGTTCGGAAGTGTGGGTGCGGCCTTAATATTTCTGAGTATACTTACCGTCTTATATCTGATTCTTGATAAGATGGTGCAAGGCACCTACATGATAACTAGCCCGTTGCTGTTGCTCTCCGTCATGTTATTTATCATCGGAGTGCAATCCATTTTTATCGGGCTTATTGGAGAATTGTTAGTTCGCACTTATCACGAATCGCAAGACAAGGCGACATATACTATTCGTCGTCATTTAAATCTTCATAAGCAATAATTTACTCATTATGTGTGGTATCGCAGGCTTTGTAGGATTGGGCACGGTGGCAGATTTACGTCGTATGACGACGCAATTATTTCACCGGGGTCCCGATGCGGAAGGGTTATGGTATGATGCCAATCAGGCTGTGTATCTAGGCCATCGTCGCTTGTCTATTCTCGATATGGCGGGCGGTAGCCAACCGATGTGGACTAGCGATGGCACTTTGGGAATTGTCTTTAATGGTGAAATTTATAATCACCTGGAACTTCGCCGTTTGAGACCGGGTCGGCACCGCTACCGGGGCCGGCTCTGGCAACGGATAGCTGAAACAAATCCCAGAGCCATTGACAGTCACCAATTTTTCCTGATAATGAGATTGAGGCTCTCTGGGGGGAACCGTCCATTGACCAGCAATATAATAATCTATCATTACCATGCCACAACTCACCGGTGACGCAATGGAGGTGACCTACACTCGTGCGAGACGATGCAATGCTAATAAGGTCGAAGGATTTGCCACCGCCGTTAAATTACTGCCAAAAAATAGAATATCCAACTCATCATTTCTAATGGTCTGTGCTTGCTCTTTCAGGTCAGTAGGTAAGATGACAAATCGGTCTGCACGACTAGCACAATATTGTTCCAATGGCACGCCGCTGGCACTCACCGCATATAAGATAATTTCGAATTGAGCATGGTCTAAATACTCAAACACCGGTAATAACGCATGAGTTTCAGTCTGCGGCGCAAAATGGTCTTTCAGTATTCCCAAACGAATTTTAGTTTTTTTAGAACCAACACGTTTAGGAGGAAGATGATAAGGGAGTATGCAGCCGACGGTTTGCAAAGCCAAAGCCAAAATGTCAGCACGTTTTTGGTATAACTCCTTCAAATTTGGCGTAGCGGTAAAATACAAAGGAATCGCATTCGCATTTTGGGTTACAAACATCGCCAATTGTCGAGCAAACTGCTGACCTTGATTGTTAAAAATAAAATTATGTAGATAGTTTAACCAACCTTGGAAATAATAATAGTAGCTATCGGCCTCTCCTTTTTCAGTAAATACCGTAGGGGTGGTCAACATGAATTTCAGATAATCATTAATCCACCACGCGGGCAAGGTGGCTTCCCAATATGGTATAGGTAACTGGTCGGCCCGCCAGTATAATGTCGCCGCCAATAAATACTGAATCGCTTGTGGATTAGCAAAACCTTTAGCAATTTGGCCCCTAAGTGTGTTAGCAAATGCCAATTCCTCTGTGGTCATGGGTTGGTCTTTAATTCCGCTATTTAGGAGAGACTGATAAGTTTTGCCAAACTCACTGGCATAGGCCCCTTCCAGTTGGTCCGCGGTTAACTTTAACCACTGTTGGGCGATTTGATAGCGGAGTTGGCGTTGCTGTTGTTGTCGTTCAATTGATGCCGCTTGTTCCGGAGCAACTACGGTATGCTCACGCGGCTCAACCTTATCACGGGCGAGTTGTGAGCGTTGATAAATGGTTTGGACCACTTGTTGAGCAATTTTGTGTAACTCCGCTTTCAATTGCTCAGTGTCTTCAGTATGAAGTTTACGTAAGTGGTCGATGTTATTGGTTAAGACAAAACACTCCGCAAAATAAATTCCGTAGCGGTACCAAGTGTCAATACTATAGTTGGCCTGCTGACTAATGAAGTAGGCTATCGGGGTGGCGAAATATTTAACCGGAATACCTTGATTAAGCGCAAAGAGTAATAACCAATGGTCACTCCAAGGTATACCCAAACAAAAAGTGGAACTAGGAAATTGGTTCAAGCAAGATTTATCAAAGAAACAGACATCCATCCCCCACGAGCAAGCAGCTAATGCTACCTCTGGGTTAGACAAATTAACGTCTAAAATCGATGAGCCAAACATCATGCTATTCCGAGTGTGGTGACGAACAAAAGGCGGAAATTGACTATCCGTGTGCAAACACACCTCAGGATGAGTAATACCACAAATTTGGCTCCCCTGGGTACGTAAGTAGGTCAACAAGTCATCAAAATAAACCAGGGGAAGTCCATCAGTATCTGCTTGAGCATCTCGACTCACAGGGTAGAAAATCACCTCGTTAAACGATGGTTGCAACTTCTCCATCTCGTCCTGATTATTTAAGGACACTACCGTAAATCCTAACTGTCGCCAACTTGCCATAGCCTGTTGCTGTCTTGCCAAAGAACGTTGCGTCGACAGGCTAGTGATTACTACTATTTTCTGGACTCCAGGAGTACCAAGCGAAGCTTTGTCTTCTAAAGTTTCACGAACAACCCTAGCCATCGTCACCCAAGAAAATTGCTTCGCTCGTGCCAATCCTAATTGAATCAAAGGTTCTCGCACCACAGCTTGCTGCACCTGCTGTAAAGCCTTGACCAAATCTTTCACCTCATCGGTATCCACATATAATGCGGCTTCCCCCGCCACTTCTGGAATCGACCCCGTGGCACAGGTAATTACTGGACAACCACAGGCCATGGCTTCCAACACCGGTAAACCAAAGCCTTCGTACTTGGAAGGATAGACTAATGCCAGTGCCCCAGAATAGGCGGCTTTCAATTCCTCGTCAATTAAACGAAGGAGATGTACTTGGTAGCCTATTGTATAGATGGCCAATTCAGGCTCTAATTTAGGTTGTCCACCAACACAGACAATGTCAAAATTCTGTCGATTCTCCAATTGAGAATAGGCTTTTAAAAAGAGGAGGGTGTTTTTATAACCTAGCCAGCCGATTCTATCCCCTATCAGAAGAAAATAAGGTTTGGTAATCTGATACCTCATCTTAAACTGTTGGATAACTTCAGATTTAGCCGGCATAAAATTCGCCTTAATGCCACAATGCGCCACGGTGATGGCAGTCTTCGATAGGTGAGGGAAGAATTTGATTAAATCCTTGGCGGTATTTTCGGAAATCGCCAAATATGCACTGGCATGATGAATCGCCTGATGTTTTTCCCGCCACATGGGACTATCTAACCCTTTTCCTAATAATTCAGGAATCATGTCATAAGCCATAAAGACCGACGGTGTGGAAATAGGGGTCGTATAGTAAGTAGAAATAAACAAACTGGCTTTCTCCTCATCACACACTTGCTGCAACAGTTGCCGGTCAATGTCAGTTTTGGCATAATCGTAAGCCGGAATTGTGCGATATGGGATGCCAGCAATTTTAGGCGCAGTGCCGATTCGGTCTAGGACTAGAATTTGTTTAGCAAACTCGGAGGTTGCCCATTGTTCTAGTAAAGAAGTCCAAACGCGAGCGATGCCCGATTGGGTGATTTGGAAGAAGACTCCATCAATCAATATCTTGATGGCTGGTTTATTTTGGTGATTTGGCATAGTTAAATACTTTCAATTTTAGAGTTTGTTTGGAATTGGGGCGTAACCTACACTGGTAGTAATGAAAACTGGGGCAGACCTACGAGGTCTTGAAGACCTTGTAGGTCTAACTACCATGGTCTCGTAACTCATCAGAGCTACGTCAAAATCAATATTAACAAATTGAACAATAAAAAATTTTAAGGTATTTTTTGATAGGGTAGTTAACCCCCACCTGGCCTTGAAATTGGGTAGTAACGAGCCAGTAGTATCTGCATATTTTTTCTAAATAAATCAACGTGATAACTATCTGACCAGGTGGAACCAAAGGGGAGTAAGATTAATACTGAGTCAGGCTCTTTCGCTAAGATTTTTACCCAAGTTTCCCTTAATTCTGGAATCAGTTTAAAAAAATTGGTCGCGGATATAAACACCGTTGCTGACTCTGAAATATTTAGACTGGCTCTATTAATTTCAATGGTTTTGGTATAAGATTCAACCGTGTAACTGAAGCAAAAACCAGTACCATGAAAACTGGTAGCCCCTTCAAACCAATGGAGGCGTTAAAATTCAATGGGTTGTCAAAAGTCAAAGTTTCCTAAACCTTCGAGGTTTAGGAAACTTAGAATCGCCGAGGTTTCCTAAGTGCCAAGATGGAAAATATTTGCCGCGGGTGATTATTTCAGCGCCGGGACCCGCGCCTGCTGAAAGAAAGGTCGAACGTCCCGTCAGCCTTTGAAGCCAGGGCACAATCATTTGGTGTAAGGCATCATAGCTAGGACCGAATAGACGAATCCTGCGGTCGTACTGTGCCGCCAGGCTTTCATTGAAGTGTGTGGTGACGTCGAATTGTTTGGATGGCTGGGTCATGGGATGTTTAATGTTCGGGTAGTCCTGAAATGTGAGTGGTATGAATTGATGATGTGATTTGGGGAATTAGCTTCGCTTATTCCCGAAACCGCATCAACATAATGACATTGTTGGAGTTCGCAGGCGCTTACTCTAACCTACAACTTCATGGTCCGCGACGTAATCTTTTAATCGCGTTCCACCTTCAAAGCATTTATCATAATGTCTCCCGCAACTTGTTGCGCACCATGAGACAAAGCATCGTATATCTCTAAATCCGTACAACCATGGCTACGTAACACCTGAATATCAGCTTCGGAGGTACTATTGGAGTCGGCAACGGCTTTGAGGACGAAGAGCAACAAGTGTTTTTCTTTCTCTTCTAACGGCGCCTTTTGAGGATTTTCCCGCATAGCTATCAGTTGGTCTGGCGTCACACCAAACATGTTAAGCAGTAGTCCAGAATTCACCTCAACGCAATACTTGCACTGCTTAGTGATTGACACTAGCAAGCGGATTGAGGCAAACAATTTGCCCGAAAGTGTTGGATGCGGGAAGTAATAACTCAACGTCTGCCAACGTCCTTCTAGCAAGGTGGGGTTAATACTAGACATCTTAAAAGCATTCGGAATGAAGCCGATGGTGGCCTTAACTTGTTGGTAAAGTTCGGCCAGTTTACCTTCCGCTTGGGCGGGTTCAATGGTTTTTAGTAAACTCATCTTCAACGTCTCTTTATTTGTTGGTTGAAAAATATAAGCACTTAATACTTGGATAGTCCCTCCAAACCAATGGAGGTATTAATCTTCAATGAGTTATCAAGGTTCAAAGTTTTCTAAACTTCAAAGGTTGAGGAAACTTATGAAGTCTGAGGGATAACACCCCTCGAAGGGGTGTTATCCCTGCTGGCGAAGTCTGAGGGATAACACCCCTCGACAGGGGTGTTATCCTTGCTGGCTGGCCAGTCGCACCATGTCTGAGTGGTGCGTGGAACGTACCCTACTCGATATTTACCAATCTCATGGCACTATTTGAAGTCTTCCATCTTTCACGGCCCCCGTGTTTTCATCAACTACCCCATTTTTTCTGATAAAGTCAAGAATTTCATTCCGATAAACCAAGCCCGTATCATTCTTTGGCAAAGTGGCTAGGTTGAAACCAATCACGGCATCAGGCAATCCCGCGCCTACTTTGGCACCATTCCAACCTTCTCCGCCACGGAGAGCAACATAGTCCCCAAAGGCGACATTGAAAGTTTGGTTTAGTGCCGTATCAATGGATTGACCTTTTAGCGTGATGTCTTGTGCCACGGCAGTGGTGGCATCACTGTTTAATTTGATGGTATAGCGCAATTCTTTCGAAAAATGGAGGAAGCCTCGCGAAACGTAGCCGAGCAAGTCTGGTGGAGTGGGACCGGTCAATTCTTCTGGTCTGACCAAACGTTGCGCATTGCTCAATAGCAAGTCTTTAATTTGTGCGCCGGTCATCGGGGTCACCACAATCATGTCGGCATAGGGCATGACGCTATACCAGTCATTGAAAGTGATGTCAGAATTGGGGGTGACACCTCCATTGAGAGCAGAGGCATTGAAGGCGGCAATATCCACTTGTTGACTGTTGCCGTCTTTGGGTGGGAAATGAACGCTTTGTGCGGCAATCGCATCGTTCATGAAATTAGCAATGACTGTTTCACCAAGATAACGGTCGGCATAAGTCTTAGCGGTGGTAAGGTCTTCTGAACTTCCTGCTTTACCAATCACTTCTTGCAATTTCTGGTCTAATTTGGCATACAGCGGTGCCATGACGGTGTTTTCAAAATCCAGATCAATGTCACTGTCATGTTCATAATTGTTGTAGGTGGGGTCTTCTGGGGGTACTCGGTTATCACGCTTTTTCAGCGGAATCAACCGGGCCGTTAATTGGGCACGTAATCCTTCTTCTGATTGCAGGAGTGACAGTTTGGCCTCACCTAATTGGCTACCCTTGGCACCTGCTTCTAGGATAGGCACAGAATTGTCAACCGTACTTAATCCTTTTTCATTCAATTTCAGGTGCATGTGACCACCAATGACCATCACTGGCTTAGTGGTCATTTTAGCCGCCGTTTCAGCAATTTGTATATCACCCACCGCAATGTCGTGTCGAGATGGTTGCCCTTCCACTTCCCCATTGTAACCGACATGGGTTAGCAGAATGATAACATCTGCCAGGGGTTCCACATAAGATAAGGTCGTTTCTAAAGTTTTTAGCAAGTCGCCAACATCCATGGTTGGTTCTTCAGTGCTTCTCAAGAGAATTTCTTGTTGGGTCGTCAAACCAATGATGCCAATGCGTAAACCCTTGGCCACCGCAATGATGGCCGGTTGATAATCTTTCGCGGTAAGATTTTTGGAACCATACAAGTTAGCTGACAGGACTGGAAATTTAGCATCGGTTTCAATCTCTTTTGCTAACAGTGCGCTACCACGGTCTAATTCATGATTTCCAATGACACTGGCATCGAGACCTGCTGCCGAATATGCGTTATAAGCTGCGTCGATTTGAAAGGTATCAACCTCATAGCCCATTAATTCATCAAACGGGTTGCCAATATGGTCATCCCCAGCGGAGACAAATAAAACAATTTCATTAGGTGCCGCCTTGGCTCTGGCCTCTTTGACGATTTTCACCATCTGCGAAAAATAGTGCGTGTCTCCTTTGGTTTTACTAACCGACCGCAATTCATTATGCAAGTCATTGAAGTGAAAAATCCGCAGGGTGATTTGTTCCCCAGTTTTCAGGACTGGCACCGGTAACGTCACTCCCTGCTCTAGTAACATGACATCTTTCAGTTTGTCAAAATTGTCAGCAAAGTTGCCGTCGAGGACGTAAATTTTTTCAAATGCGCCATTGGGGTTAGACGTACCTGGTCTAAGAGTGACCGTATTGGTTGGGTCTATCAGTCGTTGCTCGGCCAACTTCCAATAAAAATCTCCCGCCAATTTCAGAGTAACCGCATGTTTGACTCCGGCCTCAATAACTCCTTCGACAGGTATCATCAGGTCAAGATTTTCGTTAAAGAGGGCGCAATCGCCCCCCACTACCTCACAAGTGCTCAAGTCAAAATTGGGATTTAACGCCCAATAGTAGCCATCTGTCGTGCCTCCCACGGTTTCGGGACGTACATAATCCAATTTGAGACTCAGCCGTTGTTGACCGGCCAGCACACAGGGCAGGGTAACCCCTGAAGTTGATGGGTCATAACTGGCCACTGGGCAGACTTCGGCCCGAATAATAGATGCCGTGCTTAGGAATAATAGCGCGGTAGTGACAAACGAGAATAGATGTTTAGATATTCTCACAAATATACCTACCTTTATAGTTGTTAAAAAATGAATTGAAAAAGAAAGTTCATTATACTATAAAAATCTCTGAAAAGAAATATCGCACTCTACTGTTTAAAATTCTAATAGGTTGGAGTAAGCGAAATTTACAATCTACTATTATTTCAATAGGTTACTTTAAAATAAATTTGGGTAGTCCATCCAAGCTAATGGGGGTATTAAAATTCAATGGGTTATCAAAGGTCAAAGTTTCCTAAGCCTGGAAGGCTTAGGAAACTTAGGTTGACCCAAGATTTCCTATGATAATGCGGTCAGGACTGGCAGTCCTCAAAGGACTGCCAGTCCTAAGTTCTCAGCCAAATTTCCTCACTACCAAAATAGTTAAAGTGTTCTAAATTTGTCAAGCAGGGATACCCGCCGCGAAGGGGTGTTATAGTAGTATTCTTATAAATTTGTACGATTCCCTCTGGAGCGCAAATTCTTATTGCGCTCCAGAGGGAATCGTACCGTTTTACAGGAATTTTACTATAACTATGGTTAGTGATGACACCTATGATGGCTATGGTTTATCTACGACCTCAGCAGGCTTACCTTCCCCTTCCTCGGGTGCTTTCGGTGGTAGGCCGCGTCGTTTAATATCACGATAACGTTGCAAATATTCGTTGTATTCCTTATTAACGTCTTCTTTTTCCTTAAATTTGTCTTTCAACGTATCACGATTACTCTTGATGCGATATTTCACATCTTCAATATTTTTCTTGATGGTTTGCAACTGACTCTCTGAAACATCAGGATTATCAACGCTGTCTACTAAATTTTTCTCCATGTCCACGAGATTTTTTTCCAAACTGGCTACGATGGTCTCAATAGAGTGAATTTGTCCATCAATGGTCGCTAAAATCGCCACCCGCGCCCGTTCAATATCTTGCTCGGTGCTAAATAGATCGAGTAAAGCACGGTCTTCCTTTTGTTGCTGTTTACGCTTTTCTACTTCCTCTTCTTTCTGCTTAAACGCGGCAATTTCGGCTGCAGTCGGAGCCGCATTCACCTTACTGGTGAGAATACCTTGGTCATTAAATTCATTAAAGCCTTTCTGGGAAATTTCAGGTGGTACCACGTTGCCACAAGTGGTGACTTCATCTTCATCAATCCAACATTTGTAGGCACCAGCTTTGGGCGCATCAGATTGTGCGGAGAATACCCATTGGGGTATCAACAGTAATTCTAACAAAAGAAAAAAGGTAAATTGATACAGATAGTGATTTCTCATAAAATCTCCTCATTAAATGGAATTGAACAATTAGTTTCAGTTTTTACACGGGTGGTATCGTACAGATAATAAAAAGCGCCGATGGTATGAAAGAGTGTCGGGAAATCGCGCCACTTTTTCCGACTCCTGAATGACATAGTATAGCACTGATTCATCGTCATTTCAAGACTGCGCCAACTGAGCAAAATGGTCTGTCGCATCTAATAGAGCGGTTGCAATGCCAGGCTCCGTGACGGAATGTCCAGCATCGGCAATTACCACTAATTTTGATTCCGGCCAGGCTTGATGTAATTCCCAAGCCGAGATAAATGGACAAACTATATCGTAGCGACCTTGAACGATAATACCTGGCAAGTGACGAATTTTATGAACATGTTGTAATAAATAATCATCCGTATCAAAAAAACCATGGTTAACAAAGTAATGATTTTCAATGCGGGCAAAAGCTTCGGCAAAATATGGGTCGGCAAATCGCTTAATCGTCTCAGGATCCGGCAACAGTTTGATAGTCGAGGCTTCCCAGGTACTCCAGGCTTGGGCGGCGGGTAATCGTATCTGTGGATCAGGATGATTAAGACGACGATGATAAGCACCGATTAAGTCATTGCGCTCGGCCGGTGGAATCGGTGCGATATAGTGTTGCCAAAGGTCTGGGAAAAAATAATCAGCACCACTTTGATAAAACCACTGAAGTTCTTTTGAACGCACCATAAACACGCCGCGTAAAATCAATCCTAAGCAACGGTCGGGATGCGTTTCACTGTAAGCCAGTGCCAATGTGCTTCCCCAACTACCACCAAAGATAAACCAACGTTCAATGCCGAGATGTTCACGTAATTTTTCAATATCGGCTACTAAATCCCAGGTGGTATTGTCTTGCAATTCCGCATGAGGAGTACTTTGCCCACAGCCACGTTGATCAAATAGAATAATTCGCCACCACTGCGGATTGAAATATTGACGATAAATTGGGTCAAGGCCGGCCCCAGGACCGCCGTGTAAAAAGACTATTGGTTGACCTTGAGGATTCCCTACTTGTTCATAATAAAGTGTATGTAACTCAGAAACCTTTAGTTTATCTTGGTGATATGGTGTAATCGGTGGATATAATGAACGCATGAGATGATTGAAATTTAAATTGATTATTGATTATAGTTGAATTATAGTAATATCCTTATCCAGTTGTCCCATAATGAGTTTGGCCAGCCAGCA
>DZAL01000129.1 GCA_022729575.1 Thiomargarita sp. | reverse complement strand
AGGTCTGGTTTTAGACCTTCAAGGTTTCTTTGGCCGGCTTAACTTAATGGCAGTGTCCCAGAGGGAGGGCGAAAGAACATACGAGAAAATTTCTGCTTCAGTACTTAATAGGGTTGTCTGAATCAGAATTTTAGAATTTTCAGAATAGATATGGTTTTATTCTGCTATTCACTGATTCCATTCTGCAATAATCCATTGCCAACCCAAACACGTTGAATTTTACTACTTCACCTTAAGGAGACCCACTGTGCCACAGAACCTCAATCAAGTTCAAGACCTCCTAACGCATTACCACTTAAACTATCAAGTTGCCGAATTTCTCGACTTTAACCAAGCGCCGACGGTGACCGTACCTGAATGGTTTAAACCAGAACTACGCTTTGCGATAGCCAACCGTGGTGGACCGGATAAAGAAGCGTTTACCTGCGAATTTATCATTGTCCCCTTCCTCCGAGAAGCGTGGAAAAGGCATTCGCACCTCAGTCTCTTCAGTCAGGTGCAGATTAAAACGGAGGAATTGACCGTTATTCCCGATTATTTGGTTACCGCGAAACATCCAACTGGTTACAAAACCATTTACAAGCCTTTACTACTCACGGTTGAAGCCAAAAATGAACAATTTGAAGAGGGCTGGACTCAAGCCTTGCAGCAAGCTGTGGTGTGTTAACAAATCAATGGCCTAGACGACTTTCCCGTCTTCGCCATCGTCACCACGGGCGACTTTTGGCAATTTGGCAAGTTGGAAAAACAAGTTTTTACTAAGCATCCCATACCGGCTTCGATTCAACATGTGGAAGAGTTATTAGGAATCTTAGACCTGCTGTTTGCGGAATGTGAGAAGGTGTTATAATGGGTAAAGGCCGTCGTTATCTCGGTCAAACCAAATTTGACGTTATAACACCATATCCATTCTACTAATTCTAAAATTCGGTAAATTCTAATTCAGACAATCACTTAAATTACCCACACGAGGATAGAAAACATGATGAATTGTCTATCACCCACTGAGGTGCGTATCACTGAAGCAGGCTTATTCATTCCTCTTGATTGGCTAACGGGACTGCCGGAGGAGTTGTGTGTTCGACGCTTTCAACAAATGCTGATTATCGAAACCAATCAACATGCCAAAGCACGAGAACAATTAGTTGAGATGGTAGGGAAACTGCGTCAGGTGGCTGATGAGATAGGTATTCCCGACGAGGCTGAAATTGCCTCCTTAGTAGAGGAAGTGAGGTCTGAACGTGCGCATCATGGTTGACACTAATATTTTTGTCTCTGGAATCATTTCCAAGAAGGGTACACCCGCCAAAATTATCGAGGCTATTTTGGAAGGTATTCTGGTGCCGGTAATGAGTGAAGCAACCTTTGCCGAATTGCAGGAGGTCTTGCATCGTCCACGCCTGCAAATTTATTTCCAACGCGCTGGAATTACTCCAGAATTTTTTTATCACAACTTTACAGTGACCTCTATAAAGATTATGGGTGGGACCGAGAACAAGTTGATTCTCAAGTATTAACTCCTCTCGATAAGCGGTCCTATATCAACAAGACACAGCTATTTGTAACGGAATATGATCCTCTATCGATAATGGTTTATTTCATTCCAAGTCGCTGGATATCGGCTGCCGATAAAGCTAATCCACAGTCTGGTCCCTCTAAAAAACTTGAATGGTGTGTAGAATCCAACACCGAGTTATCTGAGATGGATAAATGGGCTGTTGCACAGATGTATCCTTTTTCTTTTCCTCCTCCTAGTTCCACTAATTGGACGACAAACGCGGTTTCTTGGCGAGGGAACAATGGTCAACAATTCACGTTTGATTGTCCCCCTAATGGAACAATCTCGTCATCATTATGGGGAACGGACACTTATACCGATGATTCGTCTATTTGCACTGCCGCAGTTCATGCCAGTTTAATTTCTACCTCAAGTGGCGGAGACGCTGGTGGGAATTAGAGAATTTGTTGAAGTCTGCAACTTAAGATGATACCAAACTCAAAAGGATAACTTATCATGGCTAACAAAATGACTTGGACGGAGATGAAACAAACTTTTACCGGTGAATGGTTACTGATTACTGACTTCGATTTAGATGAATCGGGGCATCTGATAGCTGGTGTGGTAAGGAGACATTCCAAAGACAAAGGGGAAGTCTATCGATTGCCCGCTTTAAACCAGCCAACTGCCTTTAGATATGCCGGTGAATCCACTTTTGCGGGTTGGAGAGAACATGTTAGAAAATCTAACCTCTTATAATACCAACCAACCCCATATTTATATCGAACTGCTGGTAACCAATCCGAAGGGTATCGTCTATAGTGCCACAGGAATTTTAGACACAGGTGCCCCCTACACTGAATTTTCCGACGATTTTTTAGTGTATGGTGGCTTTCTTGAAACTAAAAGTGGCAAAATCATTTTGAAACCTGGTTTGCAGACTCAGAAATATGGCAAGCTCATCTTATCCTCCGTGATTATCTGCCAACATCAAATAGACGGTTTTGAGGTTTGTATTTCTCATTTTGAATCCTCTTGGGGCATTGATGCGTTAGTGGGACTGGACTTTTTTCGTCGTTTTCGCGTCACCATTGATTATTCCAACGGCATGTTATTGACCACCCCAATTATTACCTAAAGAGGACGGCTAAGGTGAAGACCTTTTTTATCTTCGTTAAAGGCAATTTGACGTTGACGGGACTTTTATTTTAGACGGAAAGACCTTATAATGTCTGAATCAGAATTTTCAGAATTTAAGAATTAACAGAATAAAATAAAGTCCATTCTGCAAATTCTAAAATTCTGCAAATTCTGATTCAGATAATCAATCAATTCATCAACCATTAAGGAGAAACAACATGAAACAATCTGAGAAAGGGGCGGTGAAACAATACCGTCAAGTTTGGTTATGGCTGGTGCTGTGGGTGATGTTGTTACCCGCTACTCAAGCTGCTACTGATTGCAACGCCGTCACGGCGATTCCCGTCAGTGAGTGTCAATCGCTTTTGGAATTGTACAACAGCAATGGCCCAAATTGGAAACAGCACACGGGCTGGAATCAAACTAATACACCGTGTAGTTGGTATGGTGTAACTTGCGACAGCCTAGCTACCATATCATTATATTTAACTTATTCTTGAGGAACACTGATGCAAACTAACTTCACCTTACAACTTGAGGATTCCCTGATTACTCAAGCCAAACTCTATGCAGAACATCATGGACAGTCACTGTCTCAACTGGTCGCTAATTATTTCAAGTCACTGGGCCATCCTCACCAAGAAGTTGACTTGGCCTTGACTCCGAGAGTGCGTGCCCTCAAAGGCGTTCTACGTCATGCCCAAGTAGATGAACCAGATTATCGGCAATATCTGGAGGAGAAGCATCTATGAGGAAGGTCTTATTTGATACCAACGTGGTGTTAGATGTTCTGCTCGACCGTTCACCATTTGCCGATATAGCCGCAGTCTTATTTTCCAAAGTTGACCAAGGCTTAATGAAGGGCTATCTTGGTGCAACGACATTCACCACCATTCATTACTTAGCGGCTAAAACGGTAGGTAGCAAACAAGCCGAGGAGTATGTGAAGCAACTGTTGGCCCTCTTTGAGGTGGCACCTGTGACCAGGGACGTTTTAGAAGTGGCACTGCAAGCAGGATTTGCCGATTTTGAAGATGCGGTATTGTATGAAGCGGCACGTCAGGTCGGCGTGGATGCTATCGTAACCAGAAATATGCAGAATTTTAAACAGGCTCAGATGCCAATTTATACGCCCGCGGAACTCGCACAGATGCTGTAGTCGACTCATTTCTCAAGTTAGGCTTTCGTTCACATACGGGCGTAGCAGAACTAGCAGAACTAACTTGACTATTCGATAAGTTCAAGGTACGATTGTTAACTATTTGAATAGCGAGTGCGTAAGTCTAAATAGGCGGTACCAATTTTTTCTTACTAGCCTTGATATTCAAGAACCAATAGGATAAAATATTAAAGTTATCCTTATGGTTTTATACCTAAGCAGGTAGTGTTTGGGGTTAAAAACGTGTTGAATGGTATTCAGGTTGGCCCGTTCAACGCTTCAATAGTTGGTTGCCAACCTAAACTTGTTTATTTTTCAATCCACTAGGAAAAACAACATGAAACAACATGATAAAGGGGCGGTGAAGCAATACCGTCAAGTTTGGTTATGGCTGGTGCTGTGGGTGGCTTTTTTGCCTTATGTACAGGCTGAGGGGATTATTACCACTGTAGCAGGGAATGGCACTGGAGGTTTTAGCGGTGATGGTGGACACCGCTTAACCTTATTTTTAACGGCATGCTTCACCGGTGTTTCAGCTAAATTCCATGACCCTGAAGATAGCGGTATACCTAAAAGGTCAAGGTCAATTGACTATTTGATTTTAGCAGATAAATAGAGTATTTGTCAACGTTTTGCCGGTTTTCAACGCGGCCCGTGGGCGGAATTTGGCACGGACTCACATTTGAGTGGCTATCTAGTAAAATTCCTATAAAATTATACCTACTATCTGGAGCGCAATAAGGATTATTGCGAACATTTGGCTTATAAGACTAGGTTTCCTAAACCTCCCAGGTTTAGGAAACCTTGGTGGATAATTTGGCTTGATAATTCTTGGAGTTTTGGTAGTGCTGAAATGTCTGGCTCAGGACTGGCAGTCCTTCGAGGACTGCCAGTCCTAAGTACCTGCCCCAATTTCATCACTACCTCAATCGAACAGATGCCAACAGACACTATCGCTAACAGCAGCGATAGCATCTGTAAGTAACTACAGATGCTATCCCTTCCAGGGATAGTATCTGTTGGCACCTGTCAGGTATAAATAGATTGGAATCTGACTATAATCACATGACTAATTCACTTGAACATTAAATATCGAACCCATTTTTTTTACTCAACCCTTGACATTTTTATTTCCATAGACTATATATTAAAACGTCTACGTTAAACATTTATTCTTCATTTAAACTACACTCACTCAGGAGTAACCAATGAAATCAACAACCTGGTTCATACTCTGCGAGCTATCACTGATAAGTACCCTAGCGGAGGCACAACCTAACACACCGGCCATAGCCCGTTGTCAAACGGCTTATGCCATTCATACCATCGCACAACCTCGAAGGAGAGTCTAACCATGAGAAAACTGTTGCTGTTGTTAGTCAATCTAACTCTCAGCACGCTGGCCTTGCCAAGTTATGCGGAGTTTTGTAACTTTGACTATTCGGAACCGATTGTGGGAGAAGTGGCCGTTGTTGGACAAGCGGTGGATAGTGAACGCGAACGGTTTAAAGTGCTCAACCCCTTTAATGGAAAAGTCGTTGAAGTGGGTGGCGGTTCGGGAAGTTTGAATGCCTCATTGGCGAAAAGCTATGAGGAAATTTATGAAAGAACCTACTTGAAACGTGGCGGTAAGTTTGGGATTGGTCCGTTTAAATTTGGTAAATCACGGGAATTTACCAAGACGATCCTCAAGAAAAAATATGCGGCAACGTTTATGTTGCAGTTTGATGTAAAATTGCCGAATGAAAAATTTGAGGTTGATAGTGGCACTCCTATGACGGATTACGCACGTACCTTTCTGAATGACCCGTGTGGATTTAAACAAGTTTTTGGCGATTCCTTTGTTTTCCAAACTACACGCGGTGCCAACGTGTATGTGGCAATCAATGTTTCATTTAGTTCTGCTGAACATCTGAAGGAATACAAAGACAAGATGGAAGGCAGCGTGGAAGGAGAGTTCAATGGTTTGACCACGACGGTATGCACTGCTTGCGGCGCAGTTCCAATTAAAATCCCTCCCTTTAAGTTTAGTGCATCTTTTGAGCAGACTAAAGAAAAACTGAGTTACTCTGCCCTTGAAGATGGTAAAATCGAACTGGTTGCTATGCAAAACGGTGGTGATGCTTCGCGGTTAGGACAAATTTTTGGTGGCCAGGGCGAGGTAGCACTGGCTTCTTGTTCATTGAAAAAGCTGGCTAATTGCGATAGTGCGTTTAACAATGTCTTGGCTTATTTGGCACAGGAAGAATTTGTTCAAGGTGTAAAAAATCAGCCTGCGGTATTGGATTATTTATTTCGTCCCTACTGGGAAGTTGATCCCTCTATCAAGCCAGTGAAAGAAGTTACACCAGCGATTGAAAGTGTGCGTAATCAATTAGCCCAAACCTTGTTGAATCGGGAAACTGATTTAAGCACCTTGAAAGATTTGTTAACTTTTTCACTGACTGCCGCTCACCGACAAGTGTTAACGGTTTTGCGACCCAAACTGGAACAAGATATTGAGAAATTACTCACAGCAGGTTTTACCTGTTTCAGTGATTTAGCCCGTTGCGAAAGCCTATCAACAGAGGCGTTACACAATTTAAGTGTTTACAACAAATCCATTTTACAACTTTATTTGGAAGATGGGTTAATCGGTCATTATCCGTTTGATGGAAATGCACTAGATACAAGTGGCCATGGGAATAATGGCATGGCGAAAAACACGGTCAGTTATGCCAATGGCAAATTTGGGCAAGCGGCTCAATTTACTGGTGGTTATATCGAAGTTCCAATCAAGGACTTTACTTTTAAGAATCAGTCTTTGACTTTCTCAGTCTGGACTACAGTTGCTCATAATTACAAGTATGTATATATTCCTTTTATCTCACTGGGCTGGGCTGATGGCGATTTAATCCATCTGGGTAAGAATCGGGGTGGTATCCTTGATGGTGGAATCTTCATAGAAATCCATGGTAAGGGGACCATTAATAATTCTTCCCTTGTTGGTACTGACTTACTTGCAAAATACCAAAATGATTGGTTACATGTGGTTGGGGTGGTAGATTATGAAAGTGGCGTAGTGAAACTCTATCTCAACGGTCAACAGCAAGGTACTGCTGAATTGACAGGTAATTTTCAGGTGTCATCGCAGGCCAAGCTATTTATAGGATATTCTGTTTGTTGCACTGGTGGAGACAATTACTATGGTTATCAAGGCGGGTTTATGGACGATGTACGTATTTACAACCGCGCCCTTACTGACGAAGAAATTCAGTGGACCTATATGGATAATCAGCCACCCATTGCGCAATTTACCGCGACACCTTTACAGGGTAAAGCACCGCTGACGGTGACTTTAAATGCCAATATTTCTCGTGATGCTGACGGTAGCATTCAAAGCTATCAATGGAAGAGTTCTGATGGACAAACTGCGACCGGTAAAACCGGTAGTTTAACTTTCAGTAAAGTGGGTACTTACACGATTCAACTTACTGTAATTGATAACAAGGGAGGAACGTCGAAAGCGGCGAAAACTATTAAAGTTCAGAATACCTATCATCTCACCGTAAACAAAACGGGTGATGGTATAGGCTCTGTGACTGGTATAGGCGATTACTTAGCGAATAGTTCTGTAACGCTTACTGCTACTGCTGGTACTGGTTCACAGTTTAGCAACTGGAGTGGCGATTGTAGTGGTAATGCTAAGTCGATAAAATTGACCATGAATGCGAACAAAACTTGTACAGCGGTATTTAACAAAGTAACTGCCTCAACAACATGTATCGCTTCATATCAGAATAATCTCCTCAATATTCCTTGCCTTAACATCGTGAATGTGTTTACCACTCAGACTTATCAGGTTGAATTGCAACAACAACCGCTAGTGATGACTTTCATTGTAAATCTAAACAGTTTGAAACTCAAAGCAACGGTAAAAAATGCTTGTGCAGCGGAATACAATGGTACAGAAGTACATGTACCTTGTGTAGACGACGGAACAGGTGATATACGGGATATTTATCTCCTGCAACAACCGAACACGTTGTTGTTCGATTTGGATGTAAACCGCATTACCAAGACGCCGTAAATTAGTAGTAAGGTGTGTCTTCTGCACCTTTTCCCACCACTTGAACTGACACTACGAGGTTTCCGAAACCTCGTAGGTCTGGCCGACAGTTTCATTGCTACCTTCATAACATCACACAGCGAGTGTAGGATGTCTAAGCAAAGCGTCATATCCCAAATTCGAAACAGTACCTAACACTATCGCTTCTGCACCTTACACGGGCTTGGTCGGATGAGAACATAGTGAAACTTTATGAGTTGAAGAAATAGCGGGCGTAGGTTAGCAATCTTCTCCACTGGGTGGTCTGAATCAGGATTTTCAGAATTTGAGAATTTTCAGAATGGGGTTGGGGTTTCATTCTGTTAATTCTAGTGTGCTGAAAGAAGTAACGCATAATCAAGGCGTTATGAAAGATAGTGAGAAATAGGGTGAGATTCCCTGACTACTGACGAAATGTAGTGTGCTTACCTCCAGACGTTCAGACCTCGGTAAAGGTACTGAATTGTATAGCAGAGGGACAAAAGGAAGAGGCGGAATTAGGAAACTCGGTTTAAAACCGCCAGCGGAGCAGAATCCGTTATGATTAACGTCAAGTAAAGTGATGCTGGAAGCCTCTTAAAGCAGACCGGGTTAAAAGTACCAGTTAAAGAACTTTAGAATACTCTTTAAATCGTCCAAGGTACTAGGGGTATAGTCACCATCTAACACGGATAATACATTCTAACTAATCAAAATTCAGGATGAGGTTGAAATCCGGTGAAAACCCATTTTACAGAAAGTTGATTTCAGTCTCACCGAGGCGCAATAATAGGTAAGAGAAGGACCTCTAACTAAACTTTGGCGGAGAGAAACGCCGAGACCCAAGGGATTAAGGGGCGGAAGTGCGCTAGGAGAATATCTAAATAATGAATCCACTCTGGGTAACGAGATGAGTGAACACGCGGTCAGAGCCGGTGATAGAAACCGGAAATGGCGGTTCCTAGCTAATCCTTTAAATTCTATCCAAAGGATGATTGACATCTTGAATATTTGCCGAAGACATTATTTAGGGCGAGACCTAAATGGTAACGCGGACATGGGTCAATTCACTTAGTCCTAATTCTTTGAAAGCCGTGTGACGCGAAAGTGTCCCGCACGGTTTGGGGTGGGGGGGGCGACTAATCATAGTGAATATTTAACACCTCAGAATGTTCGCTATGAGGATTCGTTCCTCTATCACCATAAATTCTGCAAATTCTGATTCTGACAATATGGAATTCCACGAGTCGATCGTGAAGATAATTCGTGATATTCTCTGCCTTATTATGCTACACTTAAAATAATACAGACCGTGTAGGTTAGAGTTCGCTTTACTTACTTTAACATGCTACAAGAAGGGTTGTTAGACGCCACGAAGGTCAGTCCAACCTATGCGGGCCATAAGTTTTACACCTCACCAACCACTTTAATCCTTGATGCAATTATCACCTGAACAACGAATTTTAGTGACCGAACTACTGGCGCAACAGATTAAAGTATCGCCTGACCAACTCGTTGATATTCGGCGCTTACCAAATGGCAAAATCGTCTTTTTAGAACATGGCAACCAGGCCGCAGGACTACAACATATTCTGAAACATAGCGAGAATTTTCGCCAACGCGGGTTGTCCCCCTCAGAGATTGCCGAAGCCATTTTAACGGCACTCACCCAAGGTCAAGTGGTCGGTTATCAAAGACAACGGCCGATTTATGCCGTCAACTATCGTGGCACAGTTCAATATCTGGCCATTACCGTGAGTGAAAATGGCTTTATTGTGGGTGCTAATCCCGCTACTGTGCCTTCACTTCACATACCAACCACTTATAATCAACTATTATGACCACACCTATTCCTATCAAACTGATGGCGGACTATCATTGCTATCCGCTGTGGCAAATGAATGAGGCCGGCAACCTTGATCCTGACCAATTACCTCTCTCGACGATTCTCAAAAAACATCTGAAAAATTGGACCGAATGGTACGATGACACGTTAGTGACTGACGACCCGTTATCCTCCGGCTTCAAGAATTTGAGGGATTCGGTCTTATTTGAAGAAGAGGGTAAATTTTTGTGGCAACAATTACAAAGAGAGTTAGATGAAGAATATGAAGTGTTTTATTTCAGTCACTTGAAAGGTCGAATGGTTGACTTGAAAGAGTTGAAGAAAGCCGCCTAGCTAAGTTAGGGTAGGGTGGATGACGTATTTGGGTCGTTCATCCCCTCAGAAGACCTGACAGGTTTTGAAAACCTGTCAGGTCTGGTTGTCTGAATCAGAATTGAAAGACATTAGAGAATTTTCAGAATGGGTTGGCGGTTATTCTGTTAATTCTAAAATTCTGGAAATTCTGATTCAGACAATCTCATACCTTAGCCAACTGACTTATGTAGTGTGTGGCAACGAATTTGGGTTGCCCGCCCTTTCAGAAGACCTGACAGGTTTTGAAAACCTGTCAGGTCTGGTTTCAATGTAGCGACAATCTTTCGCCTCCGCCCACTTGACTTTGCTACCCAAAAATAGGTACAACAGCCTAACGAAATCAACGACAGGAAGAGTTCCAAACGTCTTGCCTGTTGCCAGTCGTTATCTGTGCTAAGTCGTGGTGATACCATTCGTTAGGTTATTTAGATTCTACCCACTTAATTTAAACTATGCCCGCTAAAGACCTCATTCATAATTCAGTCAAACAGGCCCTTCAAAAAGACGGTTGGACCATCACGGCAGACCCTTATACGATTCAATACGAAGAACTGACGGTGTTTGCGGACTTGGGTGCCGAACGTCCACTGGCAGCAGAACGTCAGGGTAGTAAAATTGTCGTAGAAGTCAAAACTTTTAATAAACCCTCCTTGGTTTATGAGTTAGAATTGACACTGGGCCAACATGCACTTTATCTCAGTTTTCTGGAACAAACGGACCCTGACCGCCAATTGTATATTGCTATCCGTAGTGAAATTTATAATACTTTCTTCAAACCGAAAGCGGTACAATTATTGGTACGGCGACATCAATTGTCGTTACTGATTGTAGAGGTGACTACAGAGGAGATTTTAGAATGGATAAACTCACACGTTACCAACACTTAGTGAAACATTTTATGAACGAATTTGCCCGACTGGTCAACCCGTCAGCGCAACGGCAAAACTCCGAAATGATGCTCATTTTTGATGATGAACATCAACAATATCTATTGCTAACTGTCGGGTGGACCAAAAATGGTCATCTTCATCATCCTACCTTACATGTGTATTTTCGGCAGGAGAAATTTTGGATTGAACAAGACTGGACGGAAGAGGGTTTTGCTACCTATTTATTAGAACAAGGGGTGCCTCGTGACGACATTGTGTTAGCTTTTCAGCCTCCCGAAATGCGCCCATTGACCGAATTGGCCGTGGCTTAGTTTGGCCGCCTGAGTAGAGGGTGCAACGCCTTTTGGTTGCCCGCCCTCTCAGAAGACCTGACAGGTTTTGAAAAGTTGGCAGGTCTGGTCCGAATCAGAATTTTCAGAATTTAAGAATTTGCAGAATGGGGTGGGGGTTCATTCTGCTAATTCTAAAATTCTGGAAATTCTGATTCGGACAATCTTAAATCACCAAAGGCTTAATCATGAACAAACTCAAATTGTATCTGGACAACTGTTGTTTCAACCGTCCGTTTGACAATCAAAGTCGACTTAAAATCTATCTCGAAACGCAGGCCAAACTGGCCATCCAGGAAAAAATCCTGGCAGGTGAATACTTACTGATATGGTCATATATTCTTGACTATGAAAACGAACAAAATCCGCACGACATGATCAAACGAGAAGTTAACAAATGGCAAGCACACAGTGAATTGTCCATTGCGGAATCCACCGTGGTACTTGAAAAGGCTCGTTCACTCATGCAATCAAATCTTGACGTTAAAGACGCACTCCATGTCGCTTGTGCTATTTCTGCGGCAGCAGACTATTTTATTACGACAGACCGAAAACTGTTAAACAAACTGTCGGGGAACACGGAAATTCGTGCCGTTAACCCTCTCACCTTGATTGAGGAAACCGAATCATGAAATCTGATGCAATTATTCTAAACGAGGCCATGGCAGCCCTCGGTACCAAACTGAATCCAGTTGAAATTGAAAAGTTCATTATCATGGTCAACCGTAACGGCTTTGACTATCAACAGTGGCGGACCCACCTATGGCAAGAAGAAACACTCGAATCTTTGTCCAGTAAAGCCCAGCAATATTACGAGAGTAAGCAACGAGCATGACCAGGTTGAATGGGCAACGTTTTTATGACAGTCCACCTATTTCTGTAGGAAACCGTAGAGAAAGCAATAGTGGCTAGTGTGGCAACGAATTTGGGTTGCCCGCCCTCTCAGAAGACCTGATAGGTTTTGAAAAGTTGTCAGGTCTGGTTGTCTGAATCAGAATTTGCAGAATGGTACGATTAAGAATCATTCATCATGGTTGTTTTAAGAAGGAGGTTATCAGATGTCAAGCAATTTTGCCACAGTGGTGGAACAAGTTCAGCAGTTATCGGTGGAAGAAAAAAGCCTCTTGCAGGTATTGTTGGAAAAATATTTGATGGAAGAACGTCGTACCGAAATTTATCAACATTACCAAGCCACCAAAGCACAAGAAGACCAACTGGAATTTACCAGTGACTGGTCTAAACTCAAATACCTCTTAGAAGAGGAACCGCTATGATAGACATTGCTTTTAGTTCCTCTTTCAAACGTGCCTTTCGCCAGCAAATTCAAACACCACCGCGAGTTCGAAAGCGTTTTTGGAAACGACTCGCTTGGTTTCAAGAAAATCCCTTTGATAGACGACTCCAAACACATAGATTGTCCTGCAAACTCAAAGAGTTATGGAGTTTTAGCATAGAATATGATGTCCGAGTGATTTTCTATTTCAAGGCCACCAACCAAGTGGTTTTTACCGACATAGGAAGTCACGATGACGTTTATTGAAGGAATCTATGTAGGGTATGGCAACGAATTTTGCTGGTCTATCCTTTCAGAAGACCTGACAGGTCTTGAAGACCTGTCAGGTCTGATTGTCAGAATCAGAATTTGCAGAATTAGAGAATTTTCAGAATGGGGTGGGGTTTCGTTCTGTAATTCTAAAATTCTGGAAATTCTGATTCTGACAATCTCACCTCCTTGCACCACGAATTACGAGATACCGTAAATCGGGCCGAGGATAATTCGTAGTATTTTCTAAGTTATGGTGCTAAACTTCCTTATAAATTTCTTTAATTTAAGGTATCGCTATGTTACAAACCATTGAAGCTATTATAGATGAACGCGGCTATATCCAATTCCTCGAACAGGTCACTTTCACGCACCGACTCCAACGTGCGCTAGTCACTCTCTTAACTGGAGAGAATGAACCAGCCTCAGTCGGTCGGGAAAATACACTCTTGAGCGAAGTTGCTTTAGCAGTCGATTGGAACCATCCAGACGAGGACCAAGCATGGGCACATTTACAGTAGAGAGTGTCGTGTTAATACCTTTTCCCTTTTCGGATTGATCCAAAGCTAAGTTACGGCCGGCCCTCGTGGTGGCAGAAACCAGTTATGATGATTGGATTTTATGCCAAATTACCAGCAAGTCTTCTTCTGATTCCAAGGCCATAATGATAACTGATGACCATTTCCAACAAGGTAGCTTACAAACCATTAGCTATGTTCGTCCTAGCAAACTCTTCACGGCTAATGCCAGTTTGATAATTCGGCAAGTTGGTGAACTAAAGCCTGCCGTGCTGAAACAAGTCGTGGAACAAATCACGGCTATCTTGTGGCATGGTGTAAAATAATTGTCTCATTTGATTTATCACTCATTCGAAGGCCAGACAGGGTATGCAACGTTCTTTGATTGCCCGCCCTCTCAGAAGACCTGACAGGTTTTGAAAAGTGGTCAGATCTGGTTGTCAGAATCAGAATTTGCAGAATTAGAGAATTTTCAGAATGGGGTGGGGGTTCATTCGGTTAATTCTAAGATTCTGCAAATTCTGATTCAGACCATCTCATGCCCTAGCACCAAGAATTATCGCAAGTCCTATTTGTGGCATTTTCTAATTCGTGGTGCTAGACTTACTTATAATACTTATTTTCAATCCAATGGAGATAACTCATGCTAAGAACAGAAATTGAACTCACCGAACAACAAGACCTTGATTTGCAGACACTCGCCTCTCAATTGGGAAAAAACCCAATGGAATTAATTAGACAAGCCATCAACAACTTACTGGCCGAGTGGCACCAAGAAACACGCTTAAAGAAAATGCGAGTAGCACGGGGTCTCTGGAAAGACCGTGACGACTTACCCAATTTCGAGGAACTGCGTCGTTCTTGGCAACGTTCTCCACAGAACTGGGGTGAATAATGATGCCAAACCCTGTTATGGTGGACACTGATGTCTTAGTTGACTATCTACGCGACTATCCGGCCGCCGTTGACTACTTAGAGGGATTGGCTACCATACCTTCTGTTTCTGTGCTGACGGTAGCAGAACTGTTTGCGGGCGTCAAAGAAGGGAAAGAAAGGAAAAGTTTGGAAACTTTGTTGGAAACTCTACAAGTAGTGCCCTTAGATGAAGAAACGGCAAAATTAGGCGGTTTATGGTTACGTGATTATAGTAAAAGTCATGGTGTCGGTTTGGCAGACGCGCTGATTGCGGCCACCGCTAAATTGCAAGGGTGTACTTTGGTAACTTTAAACACTAAACATTTCCCAATGCTGACTACGGTTCTGTCGCCTTATCAAAAAAGGTAAGCGAACCTAGCTAAGTCGCGAGTGCCACGTCCCTTGGTCGCCCACCCTCTCAGAAGACCTGACAGGTTTTGAAAAGTGGTCAGGTCTGGTTGTCAGAATCAGAATTTGCAGAATTAGAGAATTTGCAGAATGGGGTGGGGTTTATTCTGCTAATTCTAAAATTCTGGAAATTCTGATTCGGACAAGCTCATACGTATCTGATTCAATTTTCTTCGCAACTACTGGAGAATCTATCTCATGTCACTTCAAGTCTCGTTTGCGCAAGTGTTAGAAGACGCGGACCAATTATCTGTAGACGAACAAGAATCGTTGCTGGCGATTTTACAACGCCGTTTGGTGGAAGCCCGCCGTGAACAACTCGCCAAAGATATTCGGCAAGCCCGCCTCGAATTTGAACAAGGACTTTGCCAGCCCACCACCCCAGAAGACCTTATCAGACGCGCCCTCTTATGACTCGAATCATTCTGGAATCGAAGACTTTTCTGCGAGCATTACAACGAGTTTTGAAAAAAGAACCGCAATTAGCTGACGACCTTCGTACTACCTTGCGATTACTGGCTGAAGATGCTTTTCAGCCACAGTTAAAAACGCATAAACTCAAAGGCAAACTCGTTGGTACCTGGGCCTGTAGTGCGGGATATGATTTGAGAATTATCTTTGAATTAGTTGAAGTTGAAGGTAAACCTGCTATCCTACTGTCAACGATTGGTACGCATGACGAAGCATATTGAGGAGATAGCCAGGTAGAGTGTGCAACGCCTTTTGGTTGCCCGCCCTCTCCGAAGACCTGACAGGTTTTCAAAACCTGTCAGGTCTGGGAGGGTCAGAATCAGAATTTGCAGAATTAGAGAATTTTCAGAATGGGTTGGGGTTGATTCTGCTAATTCTAAAATTCTGGAAATTCTGATTCAGCAAGCGTAGCAAGCGTAGGGTGCGTTAGCGACAGCGTAACGCACCATTTTCAAAAATCAAGTGAGAACATGAGGAAGGAAAAGGTGCGTTACGGCACCACAAGACGTGCCTAACGCACCCTACCAGATTGGCTACCATTCGCCGACTTTTGAACAAAAACCTGACAGGTTTTCAAAACCTGTCAGGTTTGGGAGGGTCTGAATCAGCAAGCGTAGCAAGCGTAGGGTGCGTTAGCGACAGCGTAACGCACCATTTTCAAAAATCAAGTGAGAACATGAGGAAGGAAAAGGTGCGTTACGGCACCACAAGACGTGCCTAACGCATCCTACCAGATTGGCAACCATTCGCCGACTTTTGAACAAAAACCTGACAGGTTTTGAAAACCTGTCAGGTCTGGGAGGGTCAGAATCAGAATTTGCAGAATTAGAGAATTTGCAGAATGGGTTGGGTTTCATTCGGTTAATTCTAAAATGTCTTTCAATTCTGATTCGGACAATCTCATACCTTAGCCAACTGACTTATGTAGGGGCAACGCTTTTTGGTTGCCAACCCTTTCAAAGGACTGCCAGTCCTTTCATCACCCACGAGGAGATTATCCTCTTCACCAATTCAGGTTCTAAGGTGACTTAAATAATGAGGTGCGATAATGTTACAAACGATAGAAGCTATTTTAGATGAACGTGGCTATCTCCAACTATTGGAAACGGTCAATTTTACCAAAGCCTACCGAGTGTTGGTCACACTCCTTCGCGAAGAACCGGTGAAAACCCCCACTTGACTCCCAAAACCCTGACAATCCTTTAAAGGACAGCATAGTCTTTGAACACGACATTGTATCTCCACTGAACCTAACTTGGCAGGTTGAACAATGACCGATAGAACCACTATTTTACTAGATACTCATGCTTGGATTTGGTGGGTGACCGACTCGCCAACGTTCTGGGAGAGGTCATGATGTACGGTAAAGCGGGTCAAGCCAAACTGTGGTTGATGCCAGCCCGCAACACCGCTGAGCACAAAAACGTTTGGTGTGTGGTTTCGCTTTTTACCAACGTGAATGACATAATAGATTCGCTTACCAACCTGAGAAAAGGTATGAAGAAGACATTGCCGGTTTTAGACCGAAATAGTTTCGCGAAAATCTTAATGTCTATTATGCAACCTAATATAGATGAAAGCTAATTTTTCTCCCTCGGGGAGTCAACCTCACTTGGAGAGTATCTGGAGTTGCTATGGTGTCTCTCAGAACTCGCTTATTGCTTATCGGGCCAGTATCTTGGCCAATTTTAAAGCGGGAAAAGCCTTGCCAGCATATTTTACGGGGATGCGCGAACGGCAGCTTGAAGAATACTTTGTGCAGTGTGAAAAAGAATTAGACTATGTCACTGGTTTTCAACTGTTAAGTGCCATAGAAGCTATTTTACGGCTAGATTTCTTGGGTCGTGTTAATAAACCTCGTCCAAACAGTAAAATTGGGTAATCCCTCCAAATTGATGGAGGTCTTAAAATTCAAAGAGTTATACCAAATCTAAGGTTTCCTAAGCCTTGAAGGCTTAGGAAACCTGACATCTGCCAGATTTAGAAAATCCAGCCTATGGGTGTTAATCTCGCCATTGGCTGGCATGGATTGCCATGACCTCCATTATCTTGGAGGGACTACCTAAAATTGACCAGGTGTTTCAAGATATTTTTGAGGATAAGGCATTCAGAGTGAATTTAGAGGAAGATATTTTAGATAACTGGAAGGCACATAAACCTGCTGGTGTCGACGAGATTGGTCAACTCAAACAAATTTTACGTTTCAGGGATTGGTTGGCACATGGGCGATATTGGTGACCGAGTTTTCCAAAATATGTACCACTACAGGTTTACACTATAGGAAAAAACCTCTTAGATTGCCTTCAAATCCGAAACAGTGCCTAACACTATCGCTTCTGCACCTTACACGAACTTGGTCGGAGGAGGAAATTGAAAAACTTTAGGAGTTGCAGAAATAGCGGGCATAGGTTAGCAATCCCTGGCTGACTTTCTCAGTTGATGGTCTGAATCAGGATTGACAGGATTTGTGTGCCTTAAAAAGTAGCGTATAAACATGACGTTACGAAAGATTA
>DZAL01000446.1 GCA_022729575.1 Thiomargarita sp. | reverse complement strand
ATTCTAACATACATTCCAACATAATTGAATAATTTATTTATTGTAATCCCCTAAGATTAGGTGACATTGGCAAACTCAATATTTCAGTCGCCAATTGTTCCGTTATTGGAAAATCGCCGGTTTTCCACCGGTTATCATTCTGATAAATTGCTGATAAGTGAGGTGGTAAAATACTCTATAGTTTGTTCGGACTCTACCTGACTAATCAATTGAGTGTGATACGCCCGAATCAAGTCCTACAGACCCAATCACCCAATTTCTATATGCTTCCAGATATTGTCTTAAAGCTAGGTCGTCGGTCAACACGGGCCTGGAAAAATTGACTGTTTGGGCCAGTACAACAATTGCGGCATCGGCCAAATGAATATCAAGTTGTTCGAGTTCTTGGAGAACTGATAGAAGGGACGCTGGTTCAAAGTGGTGAACAACTATGGTGTTCTGGACGGCGTGGGGCGTAACCACACACAGTTATCTAACTATTTGTAGATACCTCCACGAAAGTCAATCGCTACAACTGCCACGACCATCACTACCCCACTTTGGTACGAAAAGACAATTCGTACTTTGCCAGTCCGAATTCGGTAAAAACCACGTCGGTTTCCCTTCAGGGCTTGAACGTCTATATTAGTATCCTCAATTTTTAGGAGTTTCTTCATGACCTTGGTGATCAGTGTATCAACTTGTGTGACGGTGAGTACGGCCCCGTTCTGGTTAAGAAACTTTTGTGCTTGCCGACTATAATCAATCCGTAACTTCATAGTTCAAGCACCCGGCTAAAAGCTATTTCTCTCTCTGACGCTGGTATCGCATCTAACCAGGCTGACAGTTCTTGCTGTTCTTCGTCACTCACCTCTGGAACTGGCGAGAAGTCAACAAAATTCAATTTCACAAATTCCAATAATTGATTCAGTTGGTAGGCGTCACAAACCGTCTTGTCAATATGAATGAATGTACTTTCGTCGTTGCTTGCTATTGAGATAATTTGCATATTTTGCCTCTTATTCATGAGAGTTGTTCCGAATTAACAAATAGAGTATTCTAGTAAAGTAATTGAATCAAACG
>DZAL01000307.1:969-4428 GCA_022729575.1 Thiomargarita sp. | reverse complement strand
TTCTTTCGCCCCTCTCCCTCTGGGAGAGGGGTCGGGGGTGAGGGAAAATACCGCCAAATTTCTGCTTCAGTACTTACCTCCATTGGCTGGTAGGGACTACCCACTATTTCCCTCAGCATCACCCTCGTTACTACCCTCACCCTCACTCAGCGGCACGAGCGTTGCTACTCTCAGCCTCGCCCTCACTATGTTCCTTACTACCTTCCTCGGCGCTAGAATCGACGGTAATATAATCACTACTGGCATAACCCTCTTGCGCATTTTCTAGTGACACTTTATACCATCCAGCAATTTTGTCTAAAATACGAATCTTGGCACCCTTAGGAATTTTCGCTATGACTGGCAAATCAGTCCCCATCCCAGCGCGAATATTTAAACTAGAACTTTCGGTAGTGACTACGCCATACACTTCTGGTTTATTGGCCGTGGTGGCTGACTCTTTAACCAAGGCCCGTTTGACTGATTTGGCTTTGGCCGCGTCCAACTGAGATTGTAATTCCTCAATCCGCACTTGATAAAACCGCACCGCACAATCGACGTTTTCACAATTTAATACGATTTTATCCCGTTGTTTCAACCATTGAAGTTGTGCAGTTTTTAAGGCCGACCATTCAGTTTTAGACAAAGACTGTTGTAATTCAGTATACACCATCGCCAATTGCCGGTCCGCTTCAGCTAATGGTGGTAAGTCACAAATGACCTTCTCGGCTTTGGTCCTAACCTTATTACAATCAAAACTTGGACTTGTAGTCTCCTCTGTGGTATTGATGGTTTCCATGTCACTCGCACGGGTTGCCTCTTCATAATCTCGCGCCCCGACCGACAGACTTAAACTGCTTAAGAGCACTAGGTATATCACTTTTCTACAACGACTCAACTTCGACATGATAACTTCTCCTGGACGTATAAACATTAAAAATTAAAATTATGTGTGAATCTAAAACTATAAATATTATATACAAAAAATCTTAACTTAACAATTATGGGCTTGAAACTTCAATGTGTAGCCTTATATTTGGCTCGTTACAATGAATTAGGACTTACGTAGCAATTTGTGTAACTATTTGATTTTGCATAATTCCCTATAATCCATGCGGTACTGTAGGAATAACTCTCTCCTTGAATTTGGAGAGGGTTGGAATCCAAATCTGAAGATTTGGACGAGACGGCGTTGCCAAATCTGAAGATTTGGACTCCAACGCCGTAACTTTAGCTTAACTTAATGGCAGTGAGGATTGGAGTGGGGTGAATGCCGAAGGTGGCGTAAGTCCTGTGAACAATACTACGGAGATATTATAATGACCATAGAATCCCATAAAGAAACACTAGGATTTCAAACTGAAATTAAGCAATTGCTTGATTTAATGATACATTCTTTATACAGTAATAAGGAAATTTTTTTACGTGAGTTAATCTCGAATGCTTCTGATGCTAACGATAAATTGCGTTTTTTAGCCATTTCTGATGATGCTTTATATGAAAACCAAGCCGACCTGAAAGTATGGATCGAGGTCAATAAAGAAGCCCGCACGATTAGCGTGCGTGATAACGGCATTGGCATGTCACGGGAAGAGGTTATTGACAATATCGGTACCATTGCCAAATCCGGCACCCAACAATTTTTTAAATCCTTGACTGGCGATCAGACCAAGGATACTCAATTGATTGGACAATTCGGCGTGGGGTTTTATTCTTCCTTTATCGTAGCAGATAAAGTTACTTTATCTACTCGGCGGGCCGGACTGGGACCAGAGCATGGGGTAAAATGGGAATCCGGTGGAGAAGGAGACTACAGCGTCGAAACTTTTGAGCGCCTCGAGCGTGGTACCGAGGTGATTTTACATCTGCGACCGGAAGAAGATGAGTTTGTGCAAGACTATCGGTTACGTAGTATTGTCAAGAAGTATTCAGACCACATCACTTGGCCGATTGTGATGCCAAAAATTACTACTGACCAGGAGAAAAACGAGACCACCATTGAGGAGGAGGTAGTTAATTCGACGAAGGCGCTGTGGACGCGGAGCAAAGGTGAAATTACCGAGGCCGAAATTACCGAATTTTACCAACACATCGCTCATGATTTTGAGCCCCCTCTGCTACATATTCATAACAAAGTGGAAGGCTCGAATGAGTACACTACGCTGTTTTTCATTCCAGCGCGGGCCCCGTTTGATTTGTGGGACCGTACTAATCAGCGTGGGGTAAAGTTGTATGTCAAACGAATTTTTATCATGGACGATAGTGAGAAGTTATTACCGCCCTATTTGCGTTTCATTCGCGGTATCGTTGACAGCAATGATTTACCTTTAAATATCTCGCGTGAAATTTTGCAACACAACAAGCAAATTGAAACCATTCGCTCTGGTTCCGTGAAGAAGATTTTAAGTGCGTTGGAAGGCCTGGCCAAAACTGAACCGGAAAAGTATGCTACTTTTTGGCGTGAATTTGGTCGCGTTTTCAAAGAGGGCATTATTAATGATTTCAGTAATCGGGAACGAATAGCTAAGTTGTTGCGTTTTTCCAGCTCCCACGACGATAATGAGATACCGGCGGTGTCGTTGGAAGATTACTTGAGTCGTATGAAAGAAGGGCAAGATAAGATTTATTATATCAGCGCCGACAATTTGGCGGCGGCAAAACATAGCCCGCATTTAGAAATTTTCCGGAAAAAGGGTATTGAAGTGTTGCTCTACCATGAGCAAATCGATGAATGGGTAGCGTCGCATCTAACTGAATTTCAAGGTAAAACCTTGCAATCGGTGACTAAAGGACAGTTAGATTTAGGGGAGATGACTGATGAGCAAGAGAAACAAGCCGTCGAACAAGCAACGACTGAATTTAAGTCGTTAGTGGAGCGGTTGCAAAAAGTGTTGGGGGATAAAGTGAAAGCAGTCCGCATCAGTCACCGCTTAACTTCTTCGCCAGCTTGTTTAGTGTCTGATGAACATGGTATGGATGCGAATTTAGAACGTCTCCTGAAAGCCGCTGGTCAACCAATTACGGGTAGCAAACGGATTTTTGAAATCAATCCACAACATTCGTTAGTAGAATCCCTCCAGGCGGAAACTGATGAACAACGGTTCGCGGATTGGGCCTTTATTTTATACGATCAAGCCTTGCTCAGTGAAGGTGGTCAATTAGACGATCCCAGCAATTTTGTGAATCGCTTAAATCAAATGTTTATGCAGTTAATTAAACCGGTTTCGCGGTTGATTTTGCCGAATTAAAAATTCATCTTTGCAGGTTAACACAACCGCCGGTGGTCTCTCCAAACCAATGGAGGTGTTAACATTCGAAGCTCAAAGTTTCCTAAACCTTTGAGGTTTAGGAAACTTAGAATCGCCAAAGTTTCCTAAACCTTTGAGGTTTAGGAAACTTAGAATCGCCAAAGTTTCCTAAACCTGTGAGGTTTAGGAAACTTAGAATCGCCAAAGTTTCCTAAACCTGTGAGGTTTAGGA
>DZAL01000307.1:0-869 GCA_022729575.1 Thiomargarita sp. | reverse complement strand
AACCTAAAACTGGAAAGTTAGCACCTGGATTTTAATACCTCCATTAATTGGTAGGGACTACCTAAATTCCGTACTCCAATATCTGGAATAAATATGGAAACCTCAAATACCCCTAAAACTCGCTGGCACCGCTTACTAGGTACTCTGTTGGAAAAACTACTTTCGCCCGTTGGCGTGACCGTCTCCACCGAAGTGCCGATTATGAGTAATCCCCCTCAAGCCGATATATAGTAATATCCTTATCCAGTTGTCCCATAATGAGTTTGGCCAGCCAGCAGGGATAACACCCCTTCGAGGGGTGTTATCCCTCGGAAGTACAACAGTAGGTGAGTATTACTATATTGTTACTCAAACGGGCGCCCGGTCCCTGGACCGAGTTACAACGTAGTCGCTTACCTGATGGCATTCGAGATAGCCAAGCGAACGTAATTCTGCTAGAATTTAAATATACCGAATCTCTCAGCGCCGACGCGCTACGGCAAACACTTTGTTATGACCATTTTTACCGTCAAACTCAACGGAGTGATGACCAAGAGATGCAAACCGTTTTACTCTTGGCGAAACAACCGCAGTCAGGGACGTTGGCCAAATTCGGCTATATACCCACAACACAAGTGGGAGTCTATCATTGTCCATATTGGTTATTAAATACCATACCAATTTTGTCACTCAATGAATTACCCAATGAACCTCATAATGCTTGGGTCAAATGTTTTGCCAGTCAGCAGAAGGAGAAACGGAAAGCGTTTAATCTCCTAAAACAACTGAATATTCAAGCATTTACTTCAGAATTAGAATGGTTCCTGGCTGGCTTGTGGCAATATTGGTTTAGTACGAAAGGAGATAAGATGAATCAGGCACATTTGGAA
>DZAL01000445.1 GCA_022729575.1 Thiomargarita sp. | reverse complement strand
TGAAGTGGATCGACATACCAAGTTATCAAACTGCTAAAAAATTAGCCCCACAAATAGATCTAGGTAAGATTTTAGAGGTTGAAGAGGATAATTTAAGCGACGGTTCCTGTGGTGAAGATAATATTTCTACCGATGATGAAAACAGCTTTGAATGTGATGGGGTTACCCGTAACTCTCAAGCGGCTTACTTTACGCTGCAAGGTTTGAACTTCTCGATCAGTAATGATGGGGTGATGGTTATTAGTGGCAGTCAAAAGGATCGAAGTAAACCCATTTTTTTAAGTGGTGAAAGTCCAATTATTCTCAATAGCCTAGAGGCTAATGCCCTTGAAGTTATGGCACCACGGATTATCAGTCGTGGTCAATCTAATATTGAGCGCTTAATGCTTACTGGGATTGAGGGCTCTCAGAAGACCGTATTTATCAATGACGGAGACTTAACCGCTAAACAACTGTTTCTAAACAATATCACCGGTGATAACCAAGGCAGTATTTTAGCCGCAAGTTTGGGGGTTATTGGGGAATTAGAATCTAGCGGTGTAATTGCAGTCGATGAATTGGCCTTAGGGGAAAATGCGGTTGCAAAGCTCGATGAAGATAGTTGTGCGGATATTAAAACCCTGTTCTTGAGCAAAGCTAGCCACTTGCAAAATCAGCAAGTGGCTGAGAATGTCCTCAACATTGGCGTGTTGAATAGTATAGGCGGCTTAGGGGGAAGCATAACCAACCATGGAACCATGGCAATTGTTGAGGTGGCAGAAGACAGTGCTTTTCAAGAAATTGTGAACCGTCATTTTATGGGTATTGCGCAAGGGGATCTTAAAGTTGAAACCTTTACTAACTCTGATGCTTTTGGGCTAGAGCAAGGTTCGTTACAGGTAGGGAATGGCACAAACTCTGGTGTCCTAAAAGCTAATGACCTGGAGGTTGGAGTAGACTTTACCAACGATAAGACAGGTATCGTCACTGTTCCGTTAGTTTCAGGGGCTGGTGAGCTACTTAACCTTGGAAAAATTGAAACGGCTGAGAATTTGGCACTTGATGGGCAAAAATTCACCAATAGC
>DZAL01000444.1 GCA_022729575.1 Thiomargarita sp. | reverse complement strand
CCAAGCAGAAGCAACTCAAATGAAGAAAGATTTATTTTATCGGTCATTGTAATTATGAAGATGCGGAGCGGAAAATAATTACCCGGCTGCAAAGTATAACCGAACATAAATGCATCCTGCAAAAATGGGAAATATGTCCGTGAGTTTAGGATATTTGGTACTGGAAAGTTGTTCAGACGTTGATTAATATACTACAAATGCTTGAGTACCTACCCAACACCCTACTCTTTCAGGAACTTGACTCTGCACAAGCCGACATGCTTAAATCTCTCTTTGAAGAATTTACATGCCCGCCAGAGACAGTCATTATCGAACAGGGCGCGCCTGCAACTTATTTATATTTACTGCTCAAAGGTGAAGTTGCCATTCGATACAAACCCTACGACGGCCCCCCCATTACATTAACCCGCCTGCGCGAAGGGGATGTATTTGGTTGGTCGGCTGTGGTAGGCAGCCCGAACTATACATCGAGCATTGTGAGTGAAAATCAAATTGAGGCAATTCGCATACGAAGAAGCGACCTGATAAAATTATCCAATAGCGCACCCAAAACGGGGCGGCTTATTATGGATCGCCTTGCACGGATTGTTTCACCCCGTTGGGAAACCACACACGCCCAGGTTCAGTCACTTTTAAGCGCCAATCAGAAACCATAAAAAGGAGTCCAGTCATGGTTGCACCAGAATCAGCCGATCAAGAAACCCAATTACGCGGTCTAGTTAATAAAATCAGCGCATATATTGAACAATTTCATGGGGGCAACGTGGAATTTGTGTCGTTTGATGGCAAGCGATTAAAAGTACGGCTGGGAGGCGCTTGTTTAAATTGTCCCCTGCTGCCCTCCACTTTACATGGCTGGGTGGAAGGCACCATTCATCAATTCTTTCCAAACGTGGAAGTTTTTGGAGAAGAATAACACTTGCTGAGGGCAGGTAGGTAACAATGAACATCCCCGCAAATTATGCGGGGATGTTCATTGTTACAGCCTATAAAATTACAACACGCTACGACTGCCGGCACCAGTCAATCGTTGCGCGCATGGCATCCTTCAAGGAAGTACCCTGCCA
>DZAL01000128.1 GCA_022729575.1 Thiomargarita sp. | reverse complement strand
GCCTTTTGGGAGTAGTAAATCCAATTTTATTGCTATTTTGCAATTGGCTCGGATATGAAACCATACAAAGAATTAGGGAACAAGCGCATTTTCGCAAATTGCCTATTATCGCGCTCACCGCAAAAGCAATGAAAGGGGATAAAGAAAAATGTATTGAAGCTGGTGCAAGTGATTATTTGACAAAACCAGTGAGTAATGAGCGGCTTATTTACTTGATACGGGTGTGGTTATCGTAAAGTTACGCTATATATACTTTGGACGCTCAAATCTTGAGTTTTTTCTAGTTACCAGAGGCCAACGTGAGATACTTTGGAAGTTTAAGTCTCACCGGTTTAAACTACAGAAAACAGTGGTAAAAATAACTCACTCCTGAACGCTTTAACGGACTAACTGTTCCATGAATAAGGCGTAGGACTGTTTGTTTCGCCTCAACATGAATCAGTGATAAGCCTAAAAAACATAAACTGGGCAGGGCTTTACCGACAATCGATGAAAAAAAATCCCCAATCCGTGCGTTTCTTTGCCTGATTTGGTGACCACTACTTCGTAAGCGGCTAAAATGAATGTTCCTTGCACACCTGTTAAGTGCTGTTTTATCAGCAGCCAGCGCAGTTTTCCCCAATCGATTTTTTCTTTAAAAAAGCGTTGGAGGGTGCGATAACTGCCGCCTTTTTCAGTCCAGCGCGATAAACCCAGCATAGTGACGCGCCCTGTCATGGCGAGCATGGCTTCGACAATGACTATCAGTTGTTTGAGTGTTTTCGGTGGTAATGTTTGACTTAGTAAGCTAAGTATTGTTATAATTTCGTTCATGGTCAGATTGTGGTTGTATTGAAGCTGGTGCAAGTGATTATTTGACAAAACCAGTGAGTAATGAGCGGCTTATTTACTTGATACGGGTGTGGTTATCGTAAAGTTACGCTATATATACTTTGGACGCTCAAATCTTGAGTTTTTTCTAGTTACCAGAGGCCAACGTGAGATACTTTGGAAGTTTAAGTCTCACCGGTTTAAACTACAGAAAACAGTGGTAAAAATAACTCACTCCTGAACGCTTTAACGGACTAACTGTTCCATGAATAAGGCGTAGGACTGTTTGTTTCGCCTCAACATGAATCAGTGATAAGCCTAAAAAACATAAACTGGGCAGGGCTTTACCGACAATCGATGAAAAAAAATCCCCAATCCGTGCGTTTCTTTGCCTGATTTGGTGACCACTACTTCGTAAGCGGCTAAAATGAATGTTCCTTGCACACCTGTTAAGTGCTGTTTTATCAGCAGCCAGCGCAGTTTTCCCCAATCGATTTTTTCTTTAAAAAAGCGTTGGAGGGTGCGATAACTGCCGCCTTTTTCAGTCCAGCGCGATAAACCCAGCATAGTGACGCGCCCTGTCATGGCGAGCATGGCTTCGACAATGACTATCAGTTGTTTGAGTGTTTTCGGTGCTAAAGCTTGACTCAGTAAGCTAAGTATTGTTATGATTTCGTTCATGCTCAGATTGTGGTTGTTACGCAGTGATTAGAGCTTTGCATTTTACCCTTTCTGGTCATTTTTCGTTCTTTCGCTAGAAACTCTTCTTTTTAGTTTGGCGAAGGTATTGTCTGATACCAAAGAATTCTATGTCTATACCTTCTAATCACAAAAACCGTTACATTTATCATTTTACACACATAGATAATTTGCCAGGTCTTTTGAAAACAGGCTTTCTGGCTAATAAGCATCCGGATTTTCCTGGAAATCGTCTCTCAATTGCAGAGCCAGATATTCAAAACAGACGCGCCAATATGCCTGTCTCTTGTGAACCTGGTGGCGTGGTTCATGATTATGTTCCGTTATATTTCGGTTCAATAAGTCCTATGCTTTTGGGTGTGATAAATAAGAAGAATATAGATCAATTTGAAATGCTTTATTTCGAGTTTCCAATCTCGCTACTGTGTCGCGATAACGTAATATTTACCGATGCTTCAGCCAATACAAATTCGCCGCCAAATTTTTATTCCAATCCAGCAGATTTGGATAAACTGAATTGGGAAGAGATTGACACTCGGAAATGGAAATCTAAAAATGAAACGCTTCGGCATCAGCGTATGGCTGAGGTTCTTGTACACTCACAACTTTCTCTTCAAGATGCGTCCAGAGTGGTAGTCTGGAATGATGGCATTAAACAACAAGTGTTACAGATTGTCCAAGATGCTAATATAAGTTTTCCTCAAAAAATCGAATTTGAATCACGATACCGTTACCACTGGTTTAAAGACTTTGCTGTAGGATGTGGAAGAAAAAGCGTTGTTATGGGACCGAGAGAAATTCAGTGGAATTATCAAAACGCTTGTGAGCAAACTAACGATGACAAAGGACAAGCTGCAAATGCACCATACAAAACACCAACGGAGCTTCTTAATGCTTTGCGAATAGATTTTGGTTGCATATCCCACACTGCGGAATTGGTGGGGCTTAAGTCAGAAAATGGTATTCATAAACTTACAGTTGATGCTCACACTATTGAAGTTGTCAACAAGCTCAAAACGTTGCCAGAATTTATAAAGTTACTACCAAAGTATCAACACAGGATTGAATTGGCTGCCTATCTTCACGACATTGGCAAGGGTCCAAAATCTCGTTGGGCTAGTAATAATGGCTTGCAGAAAGTTGATCCTAATCACCCAGTTCACGCTATGCCTATGATGGTAGAGATTCTGACTCAAGACGTAGAAGAAATTGAACAGGAGGATGCCAATTTAATACTAAAACTGGTTTGTTATCATGACTTGGTTGGCGAAGTTTTAGGCAAGGGTCGTGACGAACAGCAAATTATTGATGTAACTACGAACGAACTTGAATTAGATATGTTGTTTGTTATTGGAAAGGCAGATGCTACATCGTTATGTGAATCATGGTGGGATGAGAATAAAGCTACGGCACTTTATGACCGATGCCTGAAAGCGATAAACAGTAAACAGCATTAATTAAGGTGAGGTGATGATTGAATTTACCAAAGGTGACATGTTCTCGATTTCTGTTGATGTGCGTGTAAATACAGTTAATTGTGTGGGAGTGATGGGGAAAGGTGTCGCTTTAGCATTTAAAAACCGTTATCCAGACATGTTCAAAGAATACAAGCAACAGTGTCAAGATGGGATTATTCGTCCAGGGCATTTACATATCTGGAAAAACTTGATGGGAGATTGGGTTATAAACTTCCCAACTAAGCGTGATTGGAAAGAATCATCACGTTATGAGGATGTTTTAGCAGGATTGAAAGCATTGCGAAACTATTTACAAGAACAAAAACCTTCTTCCTTAGCTCTTCCTGCATTAGGTTGTGGACACGGAGGTCTTGACTGGAATAGAGTCTCATCAATGATTCAAGACAAGCTGGGCGATTTAGATACCCATATTTTTGTATTTGAACCAGCAGATTCGCGTAACGTGGGGCAAGCGATTAAAAATGAGTTATCGGAGGAGCAAGTTCAGAATCTTAGCGAACTTGGTTTCAAATCAATCAATTTACCGCACCAATATACAAACGAAGGTTTATCTATATCATCTTTTATCAAGGGCGACGAATCACTTTTGAATCGTCGTTGGGTCGCTCTGTTACCTTCTAAAACTCCAACTGAACGGGAGCTTATGGTGTTGAATGCAATCGCACAGCAAATGACCTTAACAATAGAGCCGATAGTTGTAGCAATTGTTTACGCTAACCAAGCTACAGAAGAAATTGCTGAGCTTTTTTTGAATCACGGTATTTCCATTGTCTTAATTTTGCCATTTTGCCCATTGACCCGTAAGTCTGTTAGACGTGCTTTACCGAATAAACAAAATGTGCCCTTCGCAATAATATCCGTTGCATCCCCAAATCAAGCATGGGGGAAACCGATTTTTGCTCAGTCGATGAAAATGTTACGGGTAGGAGCATTTTGTGCTTTGTTTTCTGATCCTATCCCAGAGTCATTGAAGAATAACTCAATCCGTACTTGGAATACTTGTCCACTTTTCTATCTCCGTTATGAAACTCAAGCCGACGATATACGTCAGATGCTAGAACAGGAAGGAGTACGCCCAATTGGTCAACGTTCAGATACTCGTCAGCCAAATCTTACTCCTCTTTTGGGAAGCTATATCCCCTCAAAACCTACCCTAGAACAGACTTTAGCTAAGGGCTTGGATACTTCGGTTGTGGCAGTTACGGCTTCACAACTCAGAGAGCTTGCTGTGATTATCGAGAAATCAAAATGCCCCGATACAAAAATATATATTTCTGTACCAAAGGAAATTAAAAATGAGAGCTTACGGGATGGAATTAATCGAATATTAATTAGCCTGTAAGCAAACAGAGCAAAATAACGGGGTCAGGTCTTTGATTTATGATTCCTAATAATCCCACTCACTGTCGAATAGTGTAAATCAAAATAATCGCCTATCTCTTTCAAGCTATAACCACCACCCGCATTAATCCAATCAAAGGGGTCAGACTCCGTGCGACAAGCAAAGCTGGTCATTTGTTGCCAGGTGAAAGACTGCTGGAACCACTTGAAATAATTATCCCCTATCAATACCCTCGCCAAAAATCATGCCGCTTTCTGCGGCTTCAAAAATATTGTTGTCAGATAAAAACTCGTCTGCATTTATGCCAAGCATATTAATAATCCGCCGCGTGTATTTACGCGCTCTGAAGACGGTTTTCAAGTCCAGCATACTGCCATGTTGAACGCCTGGGATTTTAGATAAAATGATCCGCGAAAAAGTCACCATAAACCAAGAAAGATTCGCCGCATTGTTGACTGGAGTTTCCCCAATATTCCTAAAATCTTCCAATCCCCAATACTGTTTGCTGTCCCGAAAATCGAACTCAATCTGGAAACGCAAGGAGTCATACTGAATCAACAAGTCATAACTGAGCGTCAAATCATCGCTAAACAGTAGCATTTTCGGCATCATTACCGCCAGAAATTACCAAAGTTCATCCCGCTATTTACCTTGACCCTAGCCAAACCTCGGCCACTTTATGGGTCGAGACTTCTTTTGGTTTGGATAGTATCAATCAAGTCCAAGCGATTTTGACCAACGAGACCGATAAACCGACCGAATACCAGGGCGAACAAACCCAAGTGACTCGACGAGAAATCACCCTGAAACCGAATTATGAGTTGCAACGATTTGAGGCGGAATATAACGGTTTTCAGGCCGCCAAACAATGGCGAATTTTCTACCAAGCCGAGAGTATCGAAGGTGATTGGTCCGAGTTTCAAGTGGGCTTTGTTCGCACGGATATTGACCAAACCAGCGTGACGGTAGAAGCGATAGTGAATCAATCAGTTTATCAAATCGGCGACCCGTTCCGCTTTGAAGTGATGATAGCGGGAGAAGGGAATTTTGACTTATACGTGGGCTTCCACTTTCCACAATTTCCACATCAAGATGATTATGCCACCATTGGTTATCCATTTTCCTTCAGTGCGGTGAATGAACTGTTACCTTATCAACAGAATTTGACACTGCCGAAGGAGGGACAAACGTTCACCATTTTGAATTTTGGTCTGGGACTTCCTGCTATGGAGTTGGGTGACTATCAGGCTTGTGCGTTACTGACTAAGGCCAATAGTGACCCCAATGAGAATAGCAATTGGGTGAAGTTGGATTGTCAGGGGTTTCGGTTTTAAGTTACCTTGGAGGAGTCCAAGACATGTCTTGGACTCCATGGGTTGGATTAAAGTTCCTCTGGGTCCAGGCCCAAAGCTCGTAACTTGGCCGCGAATTTGTCGGCCCGTTGCCGCTCCTGCTTGGCCAGTTGTCGTTCTTGCTTGGCCAGTTGCTGCGACTGCTCGGCCCGTTCCATCGGTGTGGGCAAGCACTGACCGTTGACATCGCGCCACCGTAACCATTGACGTTCCAAACCGTCATATTTACCGTCCCACAGACCCAATTCCAATTGGACCTCTGGCACCCAGAGGGTTTGGGTGGAGGACGGCTGTTTCACATAACCGGTGGGCGTTAATTTGAAAAATTGAACTTCATTGGTGTAACGACTATAGACCACATAATAAGGGATCTGAAGAATTTTCTCATAAACTTCCCATTTGGTAGGCGGTCCGTGGGGGAGTGAGGTGGTGCGTCCCAGGTCCTCATTTTGGGTCCCAGGGGAAAGCAATTCAACCATCAACAAGGGAAGGGCAGGTTCATCCCAAACCACATAACTGTTACGCAAGTCACGACCTTGATACAGCGGCGAGATACCCACCACCGCAAACCAATCAGGTCGTTTGTACCAATGTTCATGTTGACGGTCGTAATATAAATTTAAATCCGCCGCCACGAAGAAGTTATCACTGGCATACGTAGGCGGTTGGAACGTTTCTTTCAATAATTGCGGTTGTTGGTCATGGAAAATATCAGGCAAACCAGGGTCCTCCGGGTTATCACTGGGTAAATCATACATAGTGGGCCACGGTTTCACAGGCCGACTGGTGGTGGCCGCCAAAGATCGTGAGTAAGGTTCTAATAACATAGCAACAGACATAATAAGGAATACCTCGTGAGGTTCAAACCATCGGTAAGAATAGAATAAGTTCTGAATCATGAATTTTCAGGTATTTTAGGAAGCCAAGTTAACTCGAAATTCGTCGCCAATTTTCGTCAAGAGCTTTTCCAGTTCTTTAACTAAATTGTCGAAGGAGAGATCTGCGGAAACTGGTAACCAGGAATATTTAATAAATCGCCAAAGAATCTCAATGAGGTTCAATTCGGCACCGTGCGCAGGCCAAAATTTCAGAATTATTCCTTGCGCGGTTCCCACACCGGCAGTTTAGCGAGCATCTCATAACTGGTGTGAGTTGAAGATTGGTCCAAGATGATAATTCGTGGTATCGAACTAGGGCACCTCAAACGAATAAATTCTTCAAAGCCGGCAATCACTATCTCGGAGTTGATGGCACCTTGAAAATTAAATGATTCGACTTGGTTATCCTGGGTTAACCACCCCAAGACCTTAATACGTGTAGTCCGCTTGGCAGGAACTTCCAAAAGAGAACCATAAGGTTGCCAGGCATAAGGAACACTAGGTGGTCCAGCAAAACCCGATTCATCAAAGAACCAGAGTTCGATGTCACCAGCTTGAGGTTGTGGTTTCAACTCTTGAAGTTCCGCCGGTGCGGTCTCCAATTCCTCTTTAGGGCGTCGGTCTTTCATGGTTTTTTTATTCTCTTCCAAACATAGCCGGCCGCCTTGAGGAGCCGGGTAATAGTGGAAGGACTCACTCGTTGGCCGGTCAGGTTCGCGAGTTGGGCTCGTAGAGTTACCATGGAACGCGGCTCCTGGGCCGCTAATTCAATCAATAATGGCTTTTCCGAATCGGTTAACCGGCCAGGTCCGCCGGGTCTTGGCAGGTCCGATAAACCTTTGATTCCTAATGGTTCCCAATGGTCAATCCAAGTTGAAACGGCATCACGACCAAAGTCACCAATTTGGCTAATTTGGTCAAGCGAAAAACCTTCCGAACTTAACCAAATCGCTGGTGCTCGGGTACGACACCGCGAGTTGGGAGAGTGTTTCACAACCTCCTTCAATTCATTAATTGGTTCTTCACTTAATAATGACACCAACTGGACCGGGATTTTCATAACAGTTAACCTATGTAGTAAAAGTAGTTTTTAGGAGATTAATTATACCATAAAATTCATGATTCAGAACTTATTACGGGTCTGACGATTTGGAAGCCGATGGATGTGATATAATTGGCAAAAAAGTTGGAGTCCAAAACAGGTTTTGGACTCCTTAACAGTTACATAAATTGACGGTGAATTAAATTTTGGGTAGTCCCGCCAAATTGATGGAGGTCTTAACCTTCAATGAATTACCAAGGTTCAAAGTTTCCTAAACCTCAAAGGTTTAGGAAACTTAGCACCTGTCAGGTTTAGGAAACTTAGCACCTGTCAGGTTTAGGAAACTGGTAGTCCCTCCAAATTGAGGGAAGTCTTAACCTTCAATGAGTTACCAAGATTCCAAGTTTCCTAAACCTCAAAGGTTTAGGAAACTTAGCACCTGTCAGGTTTAGGAAACTTGACGAGTTTAGAACACGTTAGCGGTTTCTAGGTTTCCTAAGCCTTTGAAGTGAAGGCAAACCTTAACCTTTAATAACCCATTGATTTTTAAGACCTCCATTAGCTTGGAGGGACTACCAAATTTTGACCAAAAACATACCTGCATATTCTCTTGAGGAAATTTATAGAGTGGCCAAGACTGGATAAACTGTCTTAAGTTCTGAAGCATGAATTCGGCGGTATTTTCCCTCACCCCCGATCCCTCTCCCAGAGGGAGAGGGGCAAAAGAAAATAGGAGAAAATTTCTGCTTCAGTACTTATGAAGGCCAAAGCCAAAGACCTCAACTTTCCGCCATGAGTCTTGGCTATTCTCACCAAGACTTGGTGAATGGTCTATGTTCTTTGACACCCTCTCAGTTTATTGAATCAAAAGGTTATTTAACACCACGCGCCAATAAGACCGTCATCTTTGATGTCTATTTGGCAAACTGTATTAATTCTCAAGGGTAACGCGATACCATTTATCTGAAACTTAGATTATCCTCATCATGGTTAGTCATCGGTTCATTCCATTTGCCGAGACTAGGATGACAACGAAGTTACTTAATTAACACGAGAGTATCTATTATGGAAAATCAATTGGTAACATGTCCAATGTGTGAAGAAGGACAACTACTTGTGCAAGTGGGTTTGGAACAGGTGAACTATCAAGGTAAACGGATTACCGTGACCTACGATTTTGCCATCTGTTCGCTTTGCGGTTCTGAAATCGTTACGCCTTCTCAAGCGGCAGCTAATCAAGCACGAAGTTTAGACGAATATAGAAAACGGAACGGTTTGCTAACCAGTCAAGAAATTCAATAGATTCGTGAACAATTCCACCTGACACCTGCACAAGCAGATGACCTCTTTGGTAGAGAAGTCAACGCTTTTTCTCAGTATGAAACAGGTGAAGCGATTCAAAGTTTCACCTTAGATAAACTGTTACCTTTGGTTAACCAAATGCCGGCAACGTTTCAACAACTCCAGAGGCTTGCAGAGGTGAAAGGGTAAGTTAGAGTTCCTAAGCCTCGAATGATGAAGATTAAGTTATCTGCCAATGAGAACTTTTCCCGCACCGTAGTTAAAGAATTACGATAGTTAGGTGATGATGTTCTCAATTTCAGAAATTACTTTCCTCTGATAAACCTGGAGTCCAAAACCAGTTTTGGACCATGGACAATGACAACGTGCGAAAAATGATGGAAAAATCACCCTCAAGAACTTTAAAGCCATTCGTTCAGCTAGAAAGCCATTCGTTCAGCCAGTGTCAAACTCACTGATTTTTCCGTACTCGTTGGTAACAATGGCAGTGACAAAAGCAGCCTCCTCGAAGCCTTACAAACGTTGCAACACGTCTTGTTATATGGCATTTCAACGGCGTTTACTGAACGTTGGTATGGTTTGGAACAGGTACAAAACCAACAGGCCAAAGGCGACACCATTTTTATTGGCATCCCAGGTAAACAGGGCCAAGATAAATATCGCTATGAGGTTTCATTCAATGCTACTGCGAACCAAGATTTATACTTTGTAGAATCGGAAAAACTTTACCAGGGAAAACGTGAAATCTTTCATCTCACGAATGCGCCATTTTCGTTAGATAGACCATCAGACCCCTTTTCCCAAACCCTGGCAAATTATATAAAATCTTGGCAATTCTTAACCCTTGCCCCGGAAACGATGTATAAACCGGTTCGCAGAAATCAGGGCGGTCTAAACGTGCGGATGGACCGTTTAGGTGAAAATCTAGCCGATTTTTTAGCCGGTTGCAAGACTCACCGTCACCACTTAATCTCATTTTAGAAAAAATGCGCTACGTGTTGCCGGAGTTAACGGAGTTAGCAGTTCCAGTGGAACCAATTATCCCCCTGTGGACTCATTTTTCAAATTTTCTTCAGGTCTTGTATACTGAACCAGATTATGAGTACGCGGTAGCTTTATTAGACCGCTTGATTGATATAGTAGGGGAAGATGAAACTCACCCGTTGGCTTCTTTGATGGAATGGGTCGGTATCTTAGTAGAGAAGTATGAAGATACATACGTTCCAGAAATTACTTCCCTCTGATCAACCTAGAGTCCAAAACCTGTTTTGGGCTCCTTAACTTTAACCATATATATTCATGGAAATAGTGTAGGAAACCAATGAAAATTGAAGAATTTCATGCCGGCGTTACCAAGCAACAATATCAGTACAAAAGTTTTTCTCCCTCATTGATTAACCAAGAATGGGTGTGGGAAGATGCCAAAATTAATACTTTGCTAGAACAAGCTACGCGGGCTTTAGGTGAACTCGATGCGTTTTCTCTTATGGTGCCTGACATAGACCTGTTTATTAAGATGCACATTGCTAAAGAAGCGAACACTTCCAGCCGCATTGAAGGGACCAAAACCAACATGGATGAAGCCCTCATGGACAAAAGCCAAATCGCTCCGGAGAAAAGAGACGATTGGCAAGAAGTACAAAATTATATTGCGGCTATGAATTACGCTATCCAAGCACTGGAAAAACTTCCTCTTTCGGCCCGTTTACTGAAAGACACCCACCAGATTTTGTTACAAAATGTGAGAGGCGAGTATAAAACGCCTGGAGAATTTCGGCGCAGTCAAAATTGGATTGGTGGCTCAAATCTACAAGACGCGGTCTTTATTCCACCTCACCATGAGGAAGTGCCTGACTTGATGACCGATTTGGAAAAATTCTGGCATAATGAAGATATTGAGGTGCCCCATTTAATTCGGATTGCGATGAGTCATTATCAGTTTGAAACGATACATCCTTTCTTAGATGGGAATGGACGAATCGGGCGGTTACTGATTACACTGTATTTAGTCAGTCATGGGTTACTCACTAAACCCTCCTTATATCTATCTGATCACCTGGAAAAACACAAGGGCGCTTATTACGAGGCGTTGACCATGGTACGTGAATCTCATCACTTAGCACCGTGGTTAAAATTTTTTCTGGTGGCAGTAATTGAAACGGCTAAGAACGGGAAGCACACTTTTCAATCTATTCTGGCCTTACGTTCAGAATTTGAAAAGCACATCTTAGAACTTGGCAAACGTGCCACTCAGGCTCATTCACTACTTAATTTTTTATATGGCAAACCGGTGGTGACAGCTAACGAAGTCGCTTATCATCTTAACGTTTCTCATCAGACGGCGAATGCTTTAATCAGAGGGTTTGAACGGCTGGGCATCTTGATAGAAACCACTGGCTATCGGAGAAATCGACTGTTTGTGTGCGATAAATATCTTAAACTGTTTGGAGATTAAGTTAGTAAAGAAAATTTACTTAAAGAATATTCATATGTAAAATTTGATTGTCAAATTTACATATAAATCTGTGTATGTAAGATTCAGGATATTTTTTTACATATAATTTTGGTTTTAAATTTAATTCCAGAAACCTGGAATCCTAAACCAGTTTTGGACATCAATCTTTATTAATTAAAGGTTAAATATAAATGACACCCGGTGGAAATCCGTCTTAGAAACACCCAATATGCCAAATTTACAAGCCTTTAGCCCATAATGAGTTGTTCAATCGAAGGCCAGGAAATCGAAACGTAAGAATGGCCCATGGTACCATTAAATAGGTATGTCACTATATAAATTAGTTTAGGAATCCAAAACCGGTTTTGGAAAGAAAATGTAGAAAATGTAGGTTGGAGTGAGTGTCAACAAATTCTAATCCAACTGAAATAATTTGTGGTCGGGTGCGTCCTACGCACCTTTCTGGGGTGATTTGTGGTAGAGCGTCGTCCCAGGTATCTTTTTCAACTCCTCATCGATGACTCAAAGAGTGGTGTGTGGGACGACCCTACGCTGGTTAAACCTGGAAGGTGAAGGCTAACATTTAGTGGTTAGAGACGGCCCAGATATTTATAACTTCGTAAAGACTTCAGACCAGAGCCGCAATGATCTGTTTTGCTACTCGCTTGCCAGTTTCCGCCGCACCGTTCATATATCCTTGAAATTCTTGACTACAATGCTCTCCCGCAAAAAAGAGATGGTTTACGGGTTTACTTTCAGCGCCAGCAATGGTGGTCCATTGGCCAGGTTGGTAACAAGAGTAAGCACCTAGTGCAAAAGGAAAAGTAGGCCAGTTCCAAAACAGGGTTCGGTCGTTGTATTGAGCAGTAATCTTGGGAAAAACTTTTTCGAGTTGACTTAAAAAGTCCTTTCTCTCAAGTTGTGGGTTATTTCCAGTGTGCAAGCCGGTTCGTCCACCCACATAAAAGGTAATCCCCCCGCCTTGGCCGGCTTGTTGGTGAGTGTTATCATACGCTTGCTGGAATGAGTCTTCGGTAAAGACGTTGCCATTATACCCCTGGTCACGCCAAAGGCGTTGGTTAATACCGACCATCATCTTCGTAATGGTGCCATAACCCAATTCCGCAATAGCTTTTTTCTTAAACGCGGGTAACTCGATTTGGAGGTCCACTTGGCGTAACACGGAAAACGGTAGAGTTAGAATAACTATATCGGCCTCGATATCAACCGCATTGCCATTGGGATTTTGGAAGGTCAGGCGAAAGCCGGTGCCTTTGCTACGAATGGCTTCCAAACGATACTGAAGATGTATCGATCTCTCCAACTGCTTGGCGAGTGCTTCAATTATCTTCTCGTTACCTCCTTTCACTTGGTAACGGGTATCGCTTTCTCCCCACACATTAAATTGAGTGTCTAATAAACCAGGCGCGGCCATATCAATAAAATTGAGTGCGGATTGTTGGTCGCAATCCAAACCATATTCAACTACATAAATCACTTCCAGCAGTTTTAACAACCAACCGCTCGCTCCAATTTGTTCTAAATATTCAGCCAACGACAGATTATCTAGCTTAACGGCACTACGATTGGCATGTTGAAAATCCACGATGTCACTTAGAGAATTGTAATCGGCCTCAATACGTGCTACCAGTGGGCGAAGTGCGGTAACGATTTCGCTTTCACTACGCAGTTTGCCACCAAAGAAATACGCTTCATCTAAATTAGCTTCGCTAGGTGCTCCCAGGTCTCGCAAAGGGAGTTGAAATTCTTTGACTAAAGCGTGCATTTCGGTATGATTCGTGTCAATAAATTCTCCTCCAAGCTCAGTAGTAAAACCTGGGCCAAGGACCTCTTTGAGGGTATAAATACGTCCACCAGGGCGCGTCATTGCTTCATAAATCTCAGCGTGTAATCCCGCTTTTTGGAGCGTATAAGCGGCATTTAAGCCGGCGAGGCCAGCACCCACAATCACAATTTTAGGTAAAGTGGCCTGGTTTGAATTAGCCAAAGTTATGGCGGGTAAGCTACGACCCACTAGCAGGGCGGCACCGGTGGCCATTGAAGTTTTAAGGAAACGTCGTCGATTCCAGATTAACTGATGACTTAGGCCGACTAATTCATCGACGGGGGGCGCATTTTTTTTCTGATTAGCCAAATGGGCTAAGTGGAATGCGCGTTTCAAGGTCGCCAAGAAGCGGGACCGGGGAGTAGAAAAAACCGAAAATGAATTAAAGTTGCGCATAAATTCTGGTTGATTTATTCTAGGAATTACTGTTAACTCGTTGGAGTCCAAATGGTTTCAATTTGGAGGTGGTGATTCCCAAATCTAAAGATTTGGACTCCAGCTACGATTCTCTTCCGTCCATCTTAATTCCCCTGGCCGGGGGCAATGCCATTAAGTTAAGCTAAAGTTACGGCGTTGGAGTCCAAATCTTCAGATTTGGCAACGCCGTCTTACCTTAGCCAATCTCGTCCAAATCTGAAGGTTTGGACTCCAACGCGGCTTAATTTAATGGCAGTGCTGGCCGGGGGGGAGAAACTTCGCTTTGAATTTAAGTGGGAAGAGGTTGTTGGAAAATGCTCTAAAACCGTACTTACCTCTGCTTTCGCGCCGAGGGTTGCCATTGGTTAGGACGGATTCGCACGATTTTGACCGCATTATTCGCAGTTTGTACAATTTCTATGGGATAACCTGCTAACCGTAAACTGGTACCTGCTTCGGGAATGGCTTCTAAATATTCCAAAATCAAACCATTCAGTGTTTTAGGCCCTTCGGTCGGTAAATGCCATTGCATAATACGATTTAATTCTCGCACCGTAATACTCGCATCTACTAAAAAAGTGCTATCCTCTTGCGGATGAATATCTGGATTTAGGGTATCTGGAGAAGTCGTAAAATCACCGACAATTTCTTCCAAAATATCCTCCAAAGTGACCAATCCTTGAATATCGCCATACTCATTAACGACTAACCCGATTCGGCGTTTATGTCTTTGAAAATTTAACAATTGCGTATTTAAAGGAGTCCCTTCAGGTACAAAATATAAATCTCGCGCATTTTTTTCTAAAGTTTCTTTGGTCAACTCTTCCTGTTGAAACAATCGTAAAACTTTACGCACATGCAGTATACCTACCATATTATCAATATCTTCACGATAAAGTGGTAAGCGAGTGTGTTGCGTCGAAGCCAATTGCTCGGTAATCACATCAATTGGCTCATTGAGGTCAATACCGACAATCTCGTTGCGCGGTACCATAATATCTTCCACCGTCACTTTTTCTAAATCTAAAATTCCCAATAACATTTGTTGATGACGTTTGGGAATAATACCTTCCGCTTCCAGCACCACGGTGCGCAATTCATCGCTGTTAAGACGATGAGTATCCTGATTTTGTTCAGTCGAAAGTCCCATCAATTTGATTAAAAAATTACTCGAACTATTGAGTAACCAAACTAACGGATAAAATATTTTGAGCAACGGCTTAATAAAAAAGGAGGATGAAAAGGCAATTCGCTCCGGATAAAGGGCGGCTATGGTTTTGGGAGTGACTTCGCTGAAAATTAAAATCAGTATGGTTAGTGAGGTTGCCGCAATGACAATGCCCGCTTCACCCCACAATTCGACCGCAATTACGGTACCAATAGAGGAAGCAAAAATATTGACAAAGTTATTTCCTAATAAAATAACTCCGATCAAACGGTCTGGTTTTTCTAATAATTGACTAACCCGTTGGGCTGCTGGATATTTTTTAGCCACGAGATGACGTAAACGATAGCGATTAATCGCCATCATGCTGGTTTCGGAGGCGGAAAAAAATGCCGAGCATAACATCAAAAAAATTAATAAACCCGCTAATACACTAAGAGGAATATCGCTCAAAGGAGAATCACCTTATTTTATATTGAATAGTGAATAATAAATCAGAAGAAATTTTACCATGAGTACAAAGCGAAGCTTTGAATCGGCTACCAAGCTTCGCTTTGTATTCCTGGTGCTGTATTAAAATAACCGGCATAGATTGCCACCAATGATCAAGAAGTTTATAATTGTCCATTACTCATTATCTATTATCCACTAAAATACTATTACTATGTACTATGTCTGATTATCAAGTTAACGATAAACCATTGATGATTGCAAGTAAAACTTATACTTCCCGTTTATTAGTAGGCACCGGAAAATATAAGGATTTGGCAGAAACTCACTTAGCTATCGTAGCCAGCGGTGCGCAAATCGTAACAGTTGCTATCCGTCGTACTAATATAGGTCAAGATCCAAAACAACCTAATTTACTAGAGGTCATTTCACCTAATAAATACACAATATTACCCAATACTGCTGGCTGTTATTCGGCCGTAGAAGCGGTGCGTACTTGCAGATTGGCGCGAGAATTGCTAAACGGACATACCCTGGTAAAACTTGAAGTTTTAGGTGACGATAAAACTTTATTTCCAGATATAGTGGCTACTTTAGAAGCAGCACAAATTTTAATAAAAGAAGGCTTCGAGGTGATGGTTTATACTAATGATGACCCCATCATGGCCAAACGTTTTGAAGAAATGGGTTGCGTTGCCGTCATGCCTTTGGCTGCACCTATTGGCTCAGGACTGGGTATACGTAATCCATTGAATATTCTAACCATTATAGAAAATGCCCGGGTCCCAATTTTAGTCGATGCCGGTGTCGGGACCGCTTCTGATGCCGCTATCGCTATGGAATTAGGCTGTGACGGGGTATTAATGAATACGGCTATTGCAAGTGCCAAACATCCTATTTTAATGGCTCAAGCTATGAAAAAAGCCATTGAAGCAGGTCGCGAAGCATTCTTGGCCGGCCGAATACCTCGTAAACGTTATGCTAGTGCCTCATCACCGCTCGATGGCCTATTTTTCTAACCACTTTTCGATGATCTATGAAAAGTGATGCCAATTTCATTAGATCATCTCACTCTACTCTAATTATAATCTATATGCTTAATCTGCAAAGTACCATTAATTTACTTAATGATTTTTGTGCAGACACTCAAAATTTTTCCTACGCTAAATTAGTATCCATTAAGTTAAAAGGACTGACTTTAAAGGTGGAACCTATTTTGGGTGAATTATCTTTAATGGTCAATACTGAGGAAGATTATCAAATGCTACAATGGCATTTAACTCCTCAAAAAAGATTTTATGAATTGTTAGGATTACATTTTAAAAAAATTCATTTGTTCTTTGGGGCACCAGATGAATCAATAGAGCAAGGCATATATTTAGATACTATTTTACTACGATCTACCCCTAATGGCACTGGCTTACGCGATGCTGATTCATTGGGCAGCAGATTTCGCCGAATTTTAAATGTTGCACTACAGGGGCATATTGGCGTATTAAAAATTGATAATAACGATGAAATAGAACAATTAAGAATTTTATGGGAAGGTGGTAGAATTACTCAATTACTTGAAAAATATGATATTGTTGCTTTTGATGATGCCAGCGGAAAAATTATAAAACTGTGGCGACCACGACGTTTTAAAGAAGGTGAGCAACCTATTATTATTATTGGCTAAACAGCTTCGAAAGTTTCGCAAAATTCCCCTACGAGTGTTTCGAGAAAATTTTCTCGATATCTCCTTTTACAAATCCTCTTAATTCTCTGACCAACTCATGATTCGTAGTTTCGTCCGTCGTAGTGGCCGCATTACTTTAGCACAACAAAGAGCCTTAGACACTTTATGGCCACAATATGGTGTCACCGCTGATGGCATACTAAATTTCACCGAGCTATTTGGTAGAAACGTACCCACTTACTTAGAAATTGGTTTTGGCAATGGTGAAGCGCTACTCGCTATGGCGCAAAGACACCCGGAATTTAACTATCTGGGAATTGAAGTGCATTCTCCCGGCGTGGGACATTTACTATTACAACTATCGGCCCAACAATTACTCAATATTCGAATTTCAGATGTTGATGCAGTGCTAGTTTTACAACATCATTTACCTCCCCATAGTTTAGCCGGTATACATATATTTTTCCCAGACCCTTGGCCCAAACCACGTCATCATAAACGACGGCTGATTCAACCCGCAGTGGTAAAACTACTGGCCACCGTCATACAAATCAATGGCTATTTACATCTGGCTACCGACTGGCCCGACTATGCGCAACAAATGCTACAAATTTTAGATACCACTCCAGAATTTATCAATCATAGCGGGCCGGGTTATTTCACCCCACGTCCGCCCCAACGCCCTTTGACCAAATTTGAACGACGGGGGCACCGCTTAGGTCATCAGGTATGGGACCTGGTTTATCGCCGACTCGAGATTTGACAACTTTTCGAAAGTTGTCAAATCTTCCTTAATTTTAGATTTGACAACTTTTCGAAAGTTGTCAAATCTT
>DZAL01000306.1 GCA_022729575.1 Thiomargarita sp. | reverse complement strand
TTGGACTCCAACGCCGTAACTTTAGCTTAACTTAATGGCATTGAGGCTTTAGCCGGTAAAAATTCTCCGCTCTTTAAAATCACCGGCTAAAGCCTCTACTCCAAGAAAGACTCTACTCCAAGAAAGACTCTACTCCAAGAAAGACTCTACTCCAAGCAGGGATAACACCCCTCGAAGGGGTGTTATCCCTCAGCAAGCGTAGGGTGCGTTAGGCGCGTCGGTTTGCGCCGTAACGCACCTGAATTCTCCGATTACGGTTTGGTTGGGGGTTGATGGTTGGTGGCACGGAAAAATGGTGCGTTACGCTATCGCTAACGCACCCTACGACTACTTTAGCCGGTAACAACATTATGGCGACCGAATTAAACTCTATTGACTTTCTCAATCTCTTTCGTTATCCTAATCCTCATGCTCACCTCTAACCACAGATAACATGAACTTAAACTTTGAATGGAACCCTCACAAAGCCTCCATCAATTTGGATAAACACGGTGTCAGTTTTGAGGAAGCGAAAACCGTTTTTCAGGAGCCGTTGGCTTCTATCTTTAATGATCAATGGCATTCGGTAGGAGAACGGCGTGAAATCATTATTGGACATTCCGCCAACCATCGTTTATTATTAGTCTATTTTACCGAACGACCTAATCAGGTAATTCGTATCTTTAGCTCTCGTTTGGCCACTAAGAAGGAACGTCAGGATTATGAAACACACACCCATTTCTGAGTTAGAAGAGTCGCTTGAGATGCAGGCCGAATATGAATTTGATTATCGCCAAGCCCGTCTCAATCGGTTCGCGGAAAATCCACCTCTCACGGTCACGTTGGCACCAGATGTAGCCCGCGTCTTCACTTCGGCAGAAGCGGTTAATCATGCACTCCGGGCATTATTGTCAGCACTGCCAGCCCGTGTAGGGGCAAGTGTTGATTGGCCCACTTTCATTCAATCAAATCAGCAAAGTGGTGGGCAACAATAAAAAATCACCGGCTAAAGCCTCAATGCCATTAAGTTAAGCCGCGTTGGAGTCCAAACCTTCAGATTTGGACGAGATTGGCTAAGGTAAGACGGCGTTGCCAAATCTGAAGATTTGGACTCCAACGCCGTAACTTTAGCTTAACTTAATGGCATTGCGGCTAAAGCCTCTACTCCAAGAAAGACTCTACTCCAAGAAAGACTCTACTCCAAAAAAGCCTCTATAAAAGCAGGGATAACACCCCTCGAAGGGGTGTTATCCCTCAGACTTCATTTAAAATTTAATTATAAAAGACCGTAAACGGGAAATTTTTCTTGAAATCAACTATAATTTCAAAATTCTATCAATTTTACCAATCCGAGTCTAAGAATGAAAATTAGCGAATATTGGCTACGTGAATGGGTTAATCACTTATTATCTACCAAAGAATTAGTCAATCAACTCACCATGGCGGGGTTAGAAATAGACAATATTACCCCAGTGGCCCCCGATTTTACCCAAGTAATTGTAGGAGAAGTGCTTTCAGTCGCTTCCCATCCTCACGCTGAAAAACTGACTATTTGTCAGGTAAATATAGGAAATACCCAGCCTTTAACTATTGTTTGTGGGGCTAGTAATGTGCAAGTTGGAATGCGGGTCCCTACCGCCCTTATCGGCGCACAACTCCCTGAATTAAAAATTGAAAAAGCCAAAATACGCGGAATCGTCTCAGATGGTATGTTATGTTCGGCCAAAGAATTGGGTTTAACAGAAATTTCTAGCGGCCTCATGTCATTGCCTAAAGATGCACCCGTCGGTGAAGAAGTGCGAAATTATCTACAGCTAAATGACGTAACCATAGAAATTGATTTTACCCCTAATCGTGGAGATTGTTTAAGTATCAATGGCATCGCCAGAGAAGTCAGTTTGCTCACGCGCTGCCTTCTGAATCGGCCAAAGACGGAAGCCGTGGCGGCTACCATCAATGACCTCATACCCATTGAGCTTCAATATCCTCAAGGATGTCCGCGATATGTAGGACGAGTTATCAAACAGGCTAACGTTAACGCTCCCACTCCTCTTTGGATGCAAGAGCGGTTACGACGGTGCGGCTTGCGAAGTATCAGCGCGGTAGTCGATGTCACTAACTACATATTATTGGAATTAGGGCAACCGTTACATGCTTTTGATTTAGCAAAATTAAATGGAGGCATTCAAGTTCGCCTGGCCACCGCCGGCGAAGAGCTTACTCTGTTAGATGGGCAAACCCGGTGTTTGGATGGACAAACTTTAGTCATTGCGGACCATCAACAAACGGTGGCTATCGCTGGTGTGATGGGAGGTTTCGACACCGCCGTGACCGCGCAAACACAAGATATATTCCTAGAAAGTGCCTACTTTTCACCCGAAGCCCTCGCCGGCACCGCCCGACGATACTACCTACAAACCGATGCTTCTTACCGTTTTGAACGAGGGGTAGATTTTCAATTACAACGTCAGGCTATAGAACGAGCTACGGCGTTATTATTGGACCTTACCGGTGGACAACCAGGACCTGTCATCGAAGTCACCGACCGCACCACACTACCGATTATACCAAGCATTACTCTGCGAAATGCGAGAATTAAACGCCTACTCGGTCACACTATCCCGCTAACCGAGGTCAGTGACATACTAAAGCGATTAGGAATGACGCTGACACACGAAAATGACACCTGGCAAGTTACTCCCCCCAGCTATCGGTTTGACCTCAGAGTAGAAGCCGATTTAATCGAAGAAATAGCGCGAGTCTATGGCTACAACCAATTACCTAGCCGCTCACCGCTAAGTCGGCTCACTATGCGACCGCAACCTGCGGTCACCTTGGCCCAAATACAAACTACCTTGGTACAACGTGAATATCAAGAGGTGATTACTTATAGCTTCGTCGATGCCGACTTGCAAGTTCAATTAACTCCTGACCAACCAGCGATAACCTTAGTCAATCCCATCGCTAAACGGCAAGACAATCCTACCGCCATTGATCTGTCAGTAATGCGGACCACTCTCTGGACCGGCTTAATTCAGACCTTGCGCTATAATCAAAGCCGACAACAAAATCGTTTGCGACTATTTGAAACCGGATTACGATTTATTCAAACCGCAAACGGAATACAACAGGAAAATATGATCGCAGGGATAATCAGTGGCACCCGCCAAGCGGAACAATGGGGAAATGGCCACACACCCATAGACTTTTTTGATATGAAAGGGGATGTGGAGGCGGTGCTTAGAATAAGTCACCCAGTGGATGAGAATACGTTTAAAGCCGATACGCATCCCGCACTACACCCTGGCCAAACTGCGGCTATCCAACAAGGGGAAGAGATACTCGGTTATTTTGGTGCATTGCATCCAAGTATAATACAAAGATTAGCCTTAATTCCACCTATTTATCTATTTGAAATACGCCTAAGCCCATTGCTAAAAACTTATCTCCCTAAATTTAGAGAAGTTTCTAAATACCCATCGATACGGCGGGATATTGCTATCATCGTAGAAAGAAATTTAAATGCCGCAGAGGTAATAAAACAAATCAAAGCCACGGCCAGTGAGTTGCTGACCGATTTGATATTATTTGACGTATATCAAGGGGATCACTTAAAATCAAGTGAAAAAAGTTTGGCAATCGGCTTGATTTTTCAGGCGTTTTCTCGTAACCTGACCGAGATGGAAATCGACAGCGAAATAGGAAAAATCCTGGCTGTACTGGAACAACGATTAAGGGCGCACTTGAGGAAGTAATAAATATGGCATTAACCAAAGCTGCAATGGCTGAAAAACTATTTGATGAAATGGGACTGAACAAGCGGGAAGCTAAAGAGATGGTGGATTTATTTTTTGAGGAGATTCGCCGGACTTTAGAACAAGGGCAACAAGTTAAACTGAGTGGATTTGGTAATTTTGCTCTACGTAACAAAAAACAACGCCCTGGGAGAAACCCAAAAACGGGGAAAGAGATACCTATCAGTGCCCGCCGAGTGGTAACCTTCCGGCCTGGACAGAAACTTAGAGCGCGAGTAGAAGCGTATGCTGGACATCACCAATAACCATGAATTACCTGAAATACCCTGCAAGCGATACTTTACCATTGGAGAAGTGAGTGACTTATGTGCAGTAAAGCCACATGTGTTGCGATACTGGGAACAGGAATTTAACCAGTTGCGACCGATTAAACGGCGAGGAAATCGTCGTTACTATCAACGGCAAGACGTAGTTTTAATCCGACAAATCCGCAGTTTGTTATACGAGCTAGGCTTTACTATTGGCGGTGCCAAGCAACAAATAAGCAATGACACTGGGACTCCTGAGATTACTGACAGTCAGCAAATGATTCGAGCACTGCGGGTTGAATTAGAGGAGGTGCTGGCTGTTTTAACTATCTGAGATATAGTAATATTCATCCACTGTGATACTTGAGTTCTGAGGGATAACACCCCTCGAAGGGGTGTTATCCCTACTGGCCAA
>DZAL01000127.1 GCA_022729575.1 Thiomargarita sp. | reverse complement strand
TCGAAGGGGTGTTATCCCTCGAAAAGTACAACAGTAGGTGAGTATTACTATAATCCTTCTTATGATACAGTTACAAACGTGGTAATACTTCCTTTTGTAGCCGTTGATACAGGTGGTGGTACACAACGATGGTATGCTGAATTGGAGTATATCCCCTCTACCAATCCAATGCAGTTTCGACTTATTCCCCCCAACCTCACCATCAATATTCATAATTATCATCCCACGATAGAAATTTTTGTGGAATTGAACATGCAAGACCCCTTAGTATGGGCAAATGTACCTTTGCAAGCCAACCGAAACGGACGTGTTCATACGCTTGAAACTATCTACAGAGAGGCAGGCATTGATTTAATAGCTTTACAGAATGCCCCGGTTGCCGACCTCAGAGTAGGAAATCGCGCAGGTCAACCTTATAATGAGGCAGAACTCCTCCAATTCCAAAGAACCTATATGGCAAATCCCCCTCCACCGGTGGCGATGGGAAGGTGGCATTTGCATGGTGCTTTTGTACCAAGTTATGAGCCATCGCCAAACACGGTAGGAATATGGTTTACTCACAATCAGTCCAGACAACCCCAGCCTCCTGGGTGGCCATTACCTGATGCTGAAATTCGCTCAGGATTCGCTGTGTTCGTAAACACCATTGCAAATATGAATAACAATGTTCCTACTATTCAGGGGTACTTACGTACCGCCGCTCATGAACTGGGTCATGCTCTGAATCTACTACACGAAGATGGCGACGGTTCACAAACACTTATGACTCAAACTGGATTCTTGCAGACAACTTGGGATTATCGTTGGAGCAATCGTTCTTTCGTCCACTTTAATCATCATCCATTGGAGAGAATACAACCGTCAACCGCATTTGATTTTAGAGAATGCCACGACATAAACGGTAATGTACAGTAATGTATCGCCGTAAATTGAGGAACGTTTTAGAAGTATAATTTGAATCCGCATCGTGACGAACACTAACATGCAACCACACAGAATAGGTAACCGCTACCAAACCTTTTAGGTTATGGTTAATTATTAATTGCAGGAGAACATCCAAATGTATAAACTGACACTTTGTCTAATCTCGTTTTTTATAGGAGCAGGAGCATTTCTATTGCTCCCCAAAAGCCTCCAAGCTTTTGATTGCGGTGGATTTGAACCATTTCTTAACACGATTGAACCAGCAGATTTTATCGTGCGGGGTAAAATTCTTGCTTACTCTGATGAAAAAGGTCTGCCTCCGGCATTGGACATGGAAGTTTTAGAAACTTATAAGGGAACTATTAGTGATTTGGAGATACGAATATTTACCGATTTATTTGCTCCCTCAATATCGTATTTTCCGATAGAAACCGAATGGATATTTGCGCTTAAACGAGTAGAAGAAATGTCTGAAAATCAGTACACTATGCTACAAGGTTGCTTGGAAAGTTATTTGAAGGTAGAACCTTCCGTAGTTGGCAATTTAAGTAACACGGAGAAACTGATTGGCACTCAACAACGAGTGAGCCTAGACGAGTTTCGTAATCTCCTTCAAGGTGCCGATTCTCCCTCATTACTCACCTATGAAGACGGAGTACAGGCCGGCCGACAACAATGTATTGATAATCCGATCTCGTGTGGTCTCAGTTCTATCTCCTGTTCCCAAGAAACCTTCTACGAGGCCCTGACCGGTAAACTCTATCTACCTTGTGTTAAGGTACGTGAAGTCTCAGGGAATACTATCGTTTATGAAGTCACTTTAGAACAGCAGTCGCCGGCTTTTACCTTTGTGCTGGACTTGAAAAGCGTGAAAGTTCATTGAGAATCTAAACTGTTTGTTTACCTGATGGTGTCCAAAATTTATTCTGGTCGGCTAAACCCACTAGAAGTTTGGGTACCATCAAGACGAGTTGAAATTAGGACCATACTCTTAGGAGAAAACTTATGAAAAACATTTCTTACTTATTATTCTTAACAGGTCTTTTCCTCTTGTGGTTGCTTGTTGCACCGGCGTATGCGTTGGTTTTGAAATTGGAAACTGACAAACACGAATATGCACTTGGCGAACCGGTAGTGCTTTACGTCTCCCTTCAGAATTCTGAGAACCTCTCGGTAGAATTACCAAAGTTTCTGGATCCAAAATACTATGAGGTTCAATATGAAATCAATGGCAAGCGGTTCATCCCTTGGATTTTGATAGATGACCTTGAACCCACCAAAACCTTCGCATCCAACGAGATTCTCAGAGAGGAAGTCAAACTCTTCTTCAATGGCAAACACTGGATATTTTCTGAACCTGGGACTTATACGATAGTCGCCAAATTGCGTGACCAAACTTCCAATACGCTAACCATAACTATTCCATCGGCGATGAGCGGAGGAAGTACCACCTCAGTTCTTCACGGCGAAGGCGCCAGCGTTTCCAGTAGTGACCCCGTAGGACAAGCGGCTCAATTGCTATTTAGTAGCGATGACGCTGGTTTCTTTTTGTTATTTGAAGGCGAAGGGGCACAATTTCTAACAGAGGGTGTACAAGTATTGCAAACAATTGTCACCGATTATCCTAACACTCCACAAGCTACCTTCGCTAGAGAGGCACTTGGTAATTCCCAACTATTCATAGGAAACTATCAACAAGCACTTCCTCTCCTAGAAGCCGCAAAACAGCAACCGATTGGTCTTTATGATACGATTCATACCTACATGGCCTTGTATAAATCATATATGGGATTGGGCAATACTCAAGGGGCGAAAGCTGTACTTGAAGAACTCAAAGGAATCGTTTTAAAGCAATTCAGCGATTTTAAGCCTTTTGTGAATGTGGTACTGAGCAAAAATCAACTTCCTACCCTGTTTGATGAACAACAATCTCAACCCATCATCATTATGGGGATTCAGTTCTGCACTCAAAACAGTGTCTTGTTAAGTAGCACCACTGGTGAAGCACTGCATAACTTTAATACAGGTTTGACTGGCAAAGGCATTCATCTGACTACGGCTGACTTTGATGGAAATAAGTTAACCGATGCTATTGTCGTTAGTGAAATTGGCAAAGGTAATATCGTGTTGATATTTGATGTCAACGGTCAGCAAATTGACACCATTCCTATAAGTGGAGATAATCAAGGAATTAATGTTGCGGCAGGTGACATTGATGGTAATGGTACTTCCGAAATTGTCATGGCAAGAGCCTCAGAAGATACCAAAGTTTATATTTATCAAGCCCGTGATAAAAATGTTCGGGAAATAACGGTTTTTGATACCCAGACTAAATTTAACCTAACCACCGGTGATGTTAACGGTGACGGTAGTGATGAAATTGTTCTCGCCCTAGCCAAACCAAAGAACGATAAAAACGTTTTTGTATTCAATGGGAAAGGTGATTTATTGCAAAGTTTTGTAACCTTGTTGAATGGAGAGATCGACAAGGAAGCTATGGTTGTCGCCGCAGGCGATGTAAATGGTGATGGCATTGACGAAATTATCGTTGGTCCAGCAGAGCCGAAAAACGATTACACCGTAGTTATTTATAGCGCAAGTGGCAGTCTCATCAAAACTTTTAATAGTTTTAGTGAGTCTGCTGATAGAAAAAAGGACAATGAAACAACGATATGCCATATTCCTCCTGGAAATTCAGACCAGGCTCACACTATTACTGTGTCGGATAATGCGATGGAAGCACATTTGGCACATGGAGACCAGTTGGGAGAATGTAAAAATAATGGAAGTTCATGTTCGTTCTATGAACCACCTGGGATAATATTAGCTACTGGTGATGTCAATGAGGATGGAAAATCAGAGATTGTTGTTAGTAAAGCAGGTTCTCGTGAAGTTCGCTTCTATACGATCGAGGGTAGCCTGATAGGGCAGTTTGATATGGGATTCAGTGATGCCATAATTACTGATGTCAGTTTTGGTGTTAAGGCTCGTTAATTCAAGGTTCTGAGGAGTTTGGAGCATCTCACTGCCGTCGTCTTCCCTGAGTTGCGGCGCACGGATAAGCGGTTTTATGAAGGTCAAGCGGCGCCTGGGAAAGTGACTTATGAGAATTACGAATATGATGCGGTCGGTAATGTCATTCGTTACTTCAATGCCCAAGATGCAGGGGCCGCAGATGATATTCAAGCGGAGATTGCTTATTTTAGCAATGTCGGCAAATATCTGTTGGTGCCACAAAGTATCTCGGTGACGGTGAATGGTCAAGTCATGCGGAAACGGGAGGCCGTGATTGATGGGAATACGGGGGATGTTACGCAAGTTAGTCAATATCTCGCTGCTGGTAGTGCGGCAGTGGTGAATATTGAGTATGACCAATATGGCAACCTCCTCCAGATGATTGGCCCCATGAACTCCAAAGGGCAACGTTATACCTTGAGTTACACGTATGACGCGGTGGTGTATACCTATAACACTCAAGTGGTGGATAGCTTTGGGTATACCTCCTCTGCGACCTATAACCTCAACTATGGGCAAGCCGAGAAGACGGTGGATATTAATAATCAACCGATTGAAACGGTACTGGACCAATTTGGGCGAGTGAAGATGATAACGGGACCGTATCAAGTCGGTCAAGCATCTTACACGTTGCACTTTGAGTATCATCCAGAAGCCCGTCCCGCGTAGGTGTTGCCCCAACATTTGGATACTTACCGTGATGCGGGTGACCCCATTGAAACCGTCGTGTTGGTCGATGGTCTGAAACGGGCGCTATACTACTAATAAAGGTCAAACGGTAGGAACCATCTGTACCCAGTTCCTTCAACTCTTCCGCAGGAAAGTTCACCGACAAAGGTGCTACGGGGTCCGAGACACGTCCTACGGCATCCACCTTGTTGCCATTCGAGGCTTGCAGATAAAGGTGCATATGGTAGGTACCTTCACCACGAGGTCCGTCCGCTTCAAACAAGAACTTAAACAAGGTCGAAATAACCATCACCATCCTCATCAACACCTTGGTCATGAAAGACCCCGTTCAACTTAACCTCAGGAGGATTCACTACCAACCGTCCTCCTTCATTGGCTTCAAAAGGTAAGCCTTGAGAAGTGGTACCTTGTAAGTTTGCGGTAATCAAGTAGCCACCTGTCTGTGCTGGTTCATAGGAAACTGAGTACAGTCCATCATTGGCACGGGCATCGCTACCTTGGCCATTATCAATAAAACTCAGAGAAGCCTCTTCCAGCAAACTGTCATTCACGATTCTCAATACTTTGCCTTGTACGGTGGCATTGGTGAGGAGCCGATTCTATTCAAAGATGACCACCGCGATGGTTACTTTTTGACCAAGGAGAACCTCAAACTCACCTTTCCCCATAATGATACCGGTACGCAAACCACTACCGACTGTAGTCACTTGCACGGGCACGACCGTGGTAGCGGCGCCTTCGGCCTGTAATTCATACGAACCTGGGGACGGGTTTCGCATTTTGATGAGTTGCATGGCCGTGGGTGACACCAAGATTTCTTCTTCAGCAGTGGTTGGATTGAAGACTTCAAAACTGACTCCAGATTGAGAAGCATTCTGCTTATCCACTACGGTACCGTCAGGTAATCGAAGTTTCAGGGTAAGGGCGTTACTTGCGGAATGCACACTGATGATTAACTCGTTGCCACTCACGACCGGAAACGTCAAGGTCTGTCTTGGTTGACTCCGTAGATCGATTTGATAATCCGCGGTAAGCGGTTTCAGTGTCACCTGGTTTGGTGCCGCTGATACGGAATCCATCAGAGTTGACGAAAAAAACCCTGCCATCGCAGACATTACGGCATAACTACATATTTTAGTTTTCATCTGAACCTCCAACTCAAGGCATCGACTATGCCGGCTTCGATGACCAACTTTTGGGTAGTGATGCACAAGGTATAGTGATATTACTCCGCTTTTTCACCCTCTATCCATCCATCGTAGGGTGGATTAAGCGAAGCGTATCCACCAAAATCTATAAAAGGTGGTGGATACGCTTCGCTTAATCCACCCTACGATGGAGGTACAAGTAGATGGCTTGACCAAGCAGAGGTGTTTGTTCTATGGTGAAGAACTTTCTATCTTCTCTCCAAAAGCTAAATCCGAAATGGCAGAATCGCGGTTGGCACCTTGGAAACTTCTTATCAGCCCACCGCCTGCGGTAAAGAGACGAACCTCGCGGCCACCTTTGCGACTGACGATAATCTCGGCTTTGCCATCGAGATCTATATCACCTGCGGCCAGAACTATTCCACGATTATAATAAGAAGTACAGCCGGCGGCTTTCTCCTCGTCTGGGAGTGAGGTTCGGAAGACACTGACTAAAGTACCCGCGGCCGTATAAACCGCTATGGTGTTTTCTTTGGCCTGTTCGGCGGGGCCCACAATGATTTCATCAACTCCATCACCGTTGACATCGCCGGTCGTGACCACTACCCCAGGGGCTTTGCCTCCCTTGGATTCCGTTAACCAGGCTGTCAAGGAAGTTAACAACGTTCCCCCACCGTCGAAAACTAGAACGTTATTACTTGGGGTTGGGGTCGCTAACGAGAGAATAATTTCTTCACGACCATCGCCCATGATATTTCCCGTGGCCAAGTTAAACTCCTTCTGACTATCCAACACGGTAAGGTTCTGAAGCCAAGTGCCATCAGTTTGATAAATCGATACCCGGTCATCTTTCGCTTGAGAACCGGTGACCAGTTGAGGACGGTTATTCCCCGCTAAGTCACCCGTCGCTAACTTAATTCCTTGATTATTTCCGCGTACCTGAAAGGAAGCCAGCGGGGTGCCTTTGGCAGTGAAGATGGCAATGTTATTCCCTTTGGCCAGGTCACTGAACATTATATCAGTTAATTTATCCTGGTCAATATCGGTAGCACTCAGGTGGATTCCTTTGCCGGTAAACCCGGAGTCAAACGAATGTATCTCTTGTCCTTCTTCAGTCAAGAGAACCACACGATTGTGACTGACAACGACACTGTTGTTGTCACAGGATTGGGTACCGATGAGAAGCGCAGGAGACGACGGTTTAAAACTTCCCGTCACCGCCACGGTCGCCACCGGTTGGTTCTGGTTAAGAGTAATACTAACCGACTCAAATACATAGCCCTCTTTACGGGCGGTCACCGTGTAGTTTCCTGCGGCCAACCCTTTAATTTGGTAGTAGCCTTTCTCGTTGGTCAGTGCCGTTTGTCCATTAACCTCTACTAAGACGCCGGCCAAAGGCATTCCCGCGTCATCTAAGAGATAACCGGAAACACTGTAAGTAGAGAAAAATTGAGTGACTGGAAAGGCGGGGGGTTCTCCCACTCGTTCGACTATCTGGAAAATGGCAGGACCTTGGAGAACTAAATCTCTTAGTAGATAAGGACCATCGGCCCCAAACTGTTCCAGTGCGGCCGCGTCAAAATTCACGACCATCTGGTTAATTCCTGCATAGAGATAGTATTCACTGGTGGCAAAAGTAATCATCTCCTCATTCGAATCGGTGAGGTTCACGGTCCAGGTATAAAAACCACTTTGGGCCACTTCAATCTCGATAGCTACACGCAATTGTTCAAACAGACCGTTACCATCGGCATCGATACCTTGACTGGTAGTGATACCCGTTAACGAGAATAACGGTTTTTCAAATTGGTCTAGGTGGTAAGCCTGAGTGGTCCCAACCTGGAGTAAGTGGTCACTCTGAATCACCCCGTGTTCTCCATAATAAATTAACCCCAGTCGAGTAATTTGATAGGGTCCATCTTCTCCTAATTCACGCAACGCCTCGATTTCAAAAGCCACGGCAATTTCTCCCAGCCCCGTGGTGAGGGTAGCCGCGTCAGAACGGAATAATCGTTGCCCGGTAGCGGTTTGAAGATGCACAAAAGCGCGATATTCACCCGCTTTGACGGTATTCGTTGCCACCCGAACGAGGACTTGGTCGGGTCGCCCATCACCATTACTATCTACACTCTCGTCGTGTACTGTGCCAGTCAGCCGACTGGTTGGTTCGAAGACGGTGAAATGAGTACCAGCTTTGCGGAAACAGGGGGTGTCTATCCAGGTTGGAGCCTGAATTTTAGCCGCTACTTCGTAAGTACCCACTTCGGTAGGAGTGAACATTCCCGTATAGAGACCATCCCCGGTTTCCACATCTCCCCTGTCACCATCATCCAATAATGTTAATTCCGTGGGAGAAACATTTTCCCCCATAATAGTAACTTGGACATTAGCACCTATTATTGGAACTTGCCCATTGAAAAACGGCACCGTTAGCAGGATTGATTTACCTAACGTTAGTTCTGTGGGACTAGCTAACACATTGGTTGCGATTCGACTATCGGTCACTACTTGAGTGATAACTGCAACCTCTTCGGCCAAAGCGGGGTTTGCTTCAAATTCGACAGTATATTGACCAGGACCCAGCGATGGAAATTTAAACAAGTAATGAAAACCCTGAGTGCTGAATGGCAAAATTGGCATTGCCACGTCATCGAACACCAACGGGTTACCAAAGGCCTCAAATTGACCACCAAATAAACCAATGGTAGTAGCATCTAAAAGCTGATTGGCAGGGCTACTCACTCTAGTAAAGAGGTCATCCACATTGGAAAAAATTTCCAAGCTAATCGAGTTATCTGCGTCGTCCACACAGAATGTTTTCTCTCCTGTCGTTAAGCCAGGGGCTAACCGGTCCACCTCAAATTGGGCCGAGAACAGTGCCACGGTACCTCGAAACGTTTGAGTTTCTCCAGTTAGGGGAAAACTTAGAAACCATAGAACCACAAACTTGAATAAACCTCTTCGGTAGCGAAACAGACAATTTCTCATTCTCATAAAACACCTCTGTCTTGATTGACACGTATGATTGTAATAAGGATCTCACCTCGGTTTTCTTTTTGTCGTTGGTAAGCCAGATGATTCTCAGCGAAAGGTTTATCACTTTCTGGATACTCTCCAAAAGATGAATATGAGGTAGTCGCGGTTTTTAATTTTAATTGGTTGTAGATAACATAATTATTATCAGGTGACCAACATATTCTAATTCCATCAAATGGATGTTCTAACTGAAACGGCAGATGTACTGGAGGACCCAGCGGTTGAAGGGTGGTGACTGAAAATAATTGGTGATAAACCTGACCTGCCAACCACGACAGACCGCCAACGGCCAAAAAAAGAGGAACAGGAACACCTCCTCGTCTAGGTCCATCTACCGAAAGAACTGCAATCTTATTCACCGGGTAATTTTCTTGATTTTCTTGACTAGCCAGAAATTTCTGCCCCGCTAGAAGCGGTTGCGGTGGGTAGTATTTTCCTTGGGAGTAGGAACGGCCACCACAAGCCACAATTCCTCCCTTCGACGTTTCCCAGGCCTGAGAGAACGACATTGACCATTCAGAGAGTTCATGAATATAGCGATAAACACCTCCAGGAGAAGTTGAATCACTTAGTTTGAATAACAATTCGCCACCAGGATTTTGCCGTACCCAAAGCTGACTCTCCATGGTGGCGTCGGGAATTTTAAACAGTTCAACGTCCGAGGTGATGAAAATCGGAAAAATACTACATCCTTCCATTCCCAAATAGCCAAACAACAATCCCATTCTCACCCAGGTCAGAGGGGTCAAGTGACTGAAGACTATGATCATCGGAGGTCTCCATTCGGTTTCTCAGTTTCAACAATCCATTCAAAGACTCTTTCAGCTACCCCACCATCTGCCACACTAGAATGATTTCGGCCCTCTTCACCAAAGAGAACACTCGCATTAACTACATGATTTGCAAAGGTGTCTGCGACATAGCCAAATCCGAGACCGCTTGGTACAGTCACCATCACATCATTTCCTTCACGACTGACTTCCCCAACCAGGTTGCGATGAGGAAAACCAACTACTGTGGCACGCCTAGTTATGCAATGATCCCCCTCACCAGGCATCATACAATTGTTGAACTCTTCAAAAGTAACTTCAACACTTGCTGTACCATTCAACACTTGATAAAAGGTATCGACTATCAAACGACCTAGTCCTAAGAAATCCGCCGTGTCAAGCAGAGGTTCATCTTTTCTAAGCTCAAGATACTCATCTGGATTATCTCTGTCTATTTTGCCATTCAGGTTTTTGTCCGCATCTGCGGCTACCGTATTAAAAACCGTTTTTATGGGTAGATGAGGCAGATTGACCTCGTTAAAGAACGCCACTGAGTTGGTAGAAAGCTCCTGTACAGCCTTGGTCATTGCTATAAACGGCGCATTCTGTTGATCCATGGTTTCGTAAAATTGACCACTTATCTGGGTAAGTAGAGAGGCAAAGCCAGGCAAGTTATCGAAATACAGTTCATACTCGGCCTTTATAGCTTTGGAACGGGCTTCTAGCAAATCGGAAAGTACGGAACCGTTATGGGGTGTACTAAGACTGGTGTATGAAAGCACCTCAAAGTCTTTTGAGTGGGCGGGATAATAATTGGCAAGATAGCTTCGAATATCAAGTCCACCCTTACTATGGGCGACTAAATGAACGCTATCAACCCCATATTTTCTAACTATCGGGGGAAGTTTCCAGTTTAATCCACCGGCGGTATGGAAGATAGTGTTGGACCAGACATCGATTGAATCATCCACCTGTAGTCCATTGTCCCGTAATACCTGAACGAAGCCATGATTTTGAAAAAAGCGTTTTGGTGCCGCGAAACCATGCATCAAAATAACCGGGGAAACGGCCTTAAAACTCAAAGCCACCCAATCCACTGAGGTACACCATAAAGGAGTAGATGAGGCCGTGTCAATCTTGATAACTACTTGATTCATTGCCGGTGATGGTACCGCCGGTGATGGAATGTCAGGCAGGATAGAGGGAGGTGTGGGAAACTTGACCTGGTCAATGGGAATCTGAAACGTGTTCATCCCCCAGGTTTCATCGGCACCAGTCAGTTGGGCCAAAGGAACCCCGTTAAACTCTACTTCATCTACCTCATCAGGAAGGTCTATGTCGTACATTGGTATTCTCAAGGTGGCTTTGGCAGACACCACCCCCTTGGCAATCAGTTGTTGAGGATTAACGAGATAGCCGTCATTACCCACTTCACCGACCACCCGCGTTATGGGTATTTCAATGATAATGGACCCCTCGTCACGGAACCGACAAGAGGTATCGAGAGTGGCACCTTGGTCAACTAAAAAGGTGGTGTCACTGACAGCCACTGGTTGTGGACCTGAACCAACACGCGGTGGTTGGGTGTTAACCGTGGCACGCTGGGAACTCTCGACTCCTCGCATGGGGGAGGAGTGAGAAGGTCTCGTATCTCCTTTCAGCGAGAAGGACGGCTTCGACTCTTGAACTTCTGCTGAGACCGGGCCCATAGTCAGCCCGATAAGTAAAAACGTTCCATACAATGGTAATGGTGTCATAACTTCATCTCCTCAAAATTAACCAAAATTAAACGCCGATAATATCAGCCATGTTCACGGCAATTTCTCTGCCACACTCTAATCAATTGCAGTTAACCATTTGATTATAATAAAAATAGTGCAAATAAAGATTAATCATTCAATATGATTGTTGTAAATTTTATGACATTATGTCATATATAATTGCGTAAAATTTAGATAACATATTGAATATAAATATATTATTATATATGCCAAATTATCATGTATAATTTTGATAAATCAAGATAAAATATTGAATATATACGTATTATTATATATGCTAAATTAGCCAGGTAGGGTGGGCAAACGTCTTTTTGTTTGCCCACCTTCATACTGGAATGGGTGGCCACGAGAAACCTGTGGCCCTCTACCATTACCAAATCATGGTGCTATACTTATAGCAGTCATGATCACTGTGACTTACCATGAAAAAACTCAAACTCTACCTAGAAACCTCGGTTTGGAATTTCTACCATGTAGAAGACTCGCCCGACAAGCAAGCGGTCACCCAGCATTTTTTGACTCCCAACCCCACCGCCGCTTTGAACTCTATATTTCCGAAGTAGTCCTTGAAGAAATTAAGAGAGCTGCGACACCGAAACGCGAGCAACTTCTCCAACTGATAGACCTTCACCAACCAAAGATACTGGCTTTAGATACTACGGTCCACCAATTAGCGGATGCCTATCTAGCACATCAAATTCTACCTGCGAAATCGGGTTATGATGCACAACATATTGCGACAGCTACAGTTTACGAATTGGATGTGATAGTCAGTTGGAATTTACGACACATAGCTAACTTGAACCGTCAACGACGAGTGCAATCCTTCAATTTCACTAATGGCTATAACAAACCATTAGTCATGCTAACTCCGATAGAGGTAACTGATGATGAATAATTCTCTGATAGATTCCGCCTTAGCTGAAGTTTGGGAATGGCGTGAACAATTAAGACAAACTTGTGAAGGAATGTCTGCCGAAGAAGAAATTGCTTACATTCACCAGGATGTAGAAGACTTTTTGCGCAGTTCAGGGTTCCAATTGGTCCCCATTGGCAACGGGCAGTCAATGTTGCAAAGAATGGGGACTTCCTCACTAAATCCATAACCGTTGGGTGATGGCCAAAGTCACGATTAATGACGGTCATCCAGGCGATGGGGTGGATACGCAATTGTCCACTTATCAATATTTGGATGGCTTCTATAATCGTCTGGAACGGGATTTCTATGGCTTTAAGACAGTCATTTCTGAGGTTCGGGATACGCAAGAGAAAGTGTATCGTACCGTGACTCAAACGTTCCTGAATAATAGCTATTACAACAAAGGCTTGATGATTCAGGAAGTCATGACTGATGCGGCCAGTAAGAAGTGGGTAGAGACGGACAATACTTATTTCTTGCGGGATGTGGCTACTAATAGTGAATTGACCAATTTGAATCATCTCACTGCCGTCGTCTTCCCGGAATTGCGGCGCACGGATAAGCAGTTTTATGAAGGTCAAGCGGCGCCTGGGAAAGTGACTTATGAGAATTACGAATATGATGCGGTCGGTAATGTCATTCGTTACTTCAATGCCCAAGATGCAGGGGCCGCAGATGATATTCAAGCGGAGATTGCTTATTTTAGCAATGTCGGCAAATATCTGTTGGTGCCACAAAGTATCTCGGTGACGGTGAATGGTCAAGTCATGCGGAAACGGGAGGCCGTGATTGATGGGAATACGGGGGATGTTACGCAAGTTAGTCAATATCTCGCTGCTGGTAGTGCGGCAGTGGTGAATATTGAGTATGACCAATATGGCAACCTCCTCCAGATGATTGGCCCCATGAACTCCAAAGGGCAACGTTATACCTTGAGTTACATACACATACGACTCGGTGGTGAATACCTATAACACTCAAGTGGTGGATAGCTTTGGGTATACTTCCTCTGCGACCTATAACCTCAAATATGGGCGGGCCGAGAAGACGGTGGATATTAATAATCAACCGATTGAAACGGTGCTGGACCAGTTTGGGCGTGTGAAGGTGATAACGGGGCCGTATCAAGTCGGGCAGGCATCTTATACGTTGCGGTTTGAGTATCATCCTGAAGCCCGTCCAGCGTGGGCGTTGCCCCAACATTTGGATACTTACCGTGATGCCAATGACCCGATTGAAACCGTCGTGTTTGTAGATGGTCTGAAACGGGCGATTCAAACCAAGAAGGATGCCACGATTCATCAAGGTGAGAATGGTACGGCGAAGGACGTGATGACGGTCTCTGGGCTGGTGGTCTATGACTTTGTGGGTCGGTCGTTGGAACAATATTATCCAGTCACCGAAGCCTTAGAATGTTCACTCCCAATGGAGAAAATTTAAATATGAAACGAGCAACGTCTATCAGAAACAGTTTCAAGCAGCGGTTCCAACAAATCGCCGAACGTCAAAATTTGAAGGCCACCAACGAATGGCATCTTCTTATCCCACCAGACGATTTGTTACTGGTGAAGTGGAAATCCGAACCACTAAGAAAAGTGATGAGATTGCAAGAGGCTGATGAAGATGAGGTCTTACAATTTGGTTATGCGTTAGGTAAATCCGGACTAGAGTTTGAGTATGATGATTTGCTAATCAATACGACAGACTCACATAACAAGGTCACTGAAATTTTTTCTATCTATAGGCTGTGGTTTCTGGAGAATAAATCCCCGCAAGACATGGAGAAGGTGTTAGACGATTACTATGAGAAGTTTAACCTCTTTTTACAAGTGGCGTAGGATGCCTGAGTCGCGCCGCCCGACCATCCCCTAACCCCCGCTGGCAATAGGTGGGGGAGGGGAGGGGTGGTTTTGGGGAGGACCGCGGATGGAGGGGAGACACTTAGTACAGCGGATGGAGGGGATTCGCTTAGTACAGCGGATGGATGAAATACACGGATACGGCACCTGTTGCCCGTGATGTTGGGGCGGGGAGGGGGTTATCCGTGTATTTCATCCATCCGCTGTACTAGACTACTCGGGTCTGTAGCTTTAACCAAAATGGTAACTTAACTTGAGGTCTGTAGTTTCTTGCATTTGCCAAGTCATGGTGATATACTCCAATTGAAGTCCACTAAGTGTTGTTAGTTTCGTGGATAATGTAAGGAAAGGAAATGTGGTGGATGCAATTCTTGATGAAGTGGGGATTGTAGCAGACATGACAGTGCAAGTTGCCGATAAAGCCAAAAATGTGAAAAATACTGTGAGAAAAGCAGAGAAGGTTAAGGATACCGCAATCGCTACCAAGAAGACGGGCTCATATACCATAGCCGTGTAGGGTGGGCAAACGTCCTTTTGTTTGCCCACCCTTCCCCTCGCCCAAGATGAAATTTGGTGGGCAACGATAAGGCGCGTTGCCTACTTTACCATAGCCAGCGTAGGGTGCCTCCCACGCACCTTTCTCAATTCTGCCCGTTTCGCCATTTGGGGGGAACTTGCTCTGCGTTTGAGAAAGATGCGTGGGACGCACGCTACGCTGGCTAACCACTTCCCAAACTCCCACCAAACACTCGACGCAATGCTTCTGGTTGTCTATCGGCAATCATTAACAATACCCTGGCGGGTCCCCTTGGACGACATTACCCTTGTTCCCAACCACGTACAGTACGGACACTGACACCCATTAAAGTCGCAAAAGTTTGTGGTGATACCTGCAAACGTTTTCGAATTCTAACGACATCCGGGGCGGTTGGTCGTTTTAACTCGGTGGTTTTAAGCGGTTGCTGACCTTTTTGCCAAGCCGCAATTTCTTCTAAACCGCTTAAGATTTCTTCGCCAATTTCACGTTTTTTCATCTGAGGGACTCCAATAATTTAACCATACGTTTCAATGTAGCAGCATCAATATTTTCTTGTTCTCCTTTACTGTATAGAGTTAACAAGTAAATATGTTCAGGCTGTGGTGCTCAATAGTAGAGGATGCTGATTCCACCGGATTTACCTTTACCACGCGGCGGCCCAACGTAACTTACGGAGACCTCCACTGTTGCGGATGATAACCCCAGCATCGGGATATTCTAACAGATAGTCTTGTAATTCACGGTATTCGTCCTCATTCAAATACTTATTGAGTAATTTGGTAAATATTGAGGTCTCCACGAAAATCACAAATAATTGGGTCACCCTTTATTTAATAAGTTATTGAAGGTCATTACTTAATTGTTCAAATGGGCACTACCATTTTTCGGTAGCACCCGACCGAACCGAATTTTTTGCGATAACCTATTGATTTAACTGATTACTCCGCGCTTAAGGCATCATCCCCAACAATTTGGGAAGAGCTAACGATATGAATGGGACATACGTTACTATCACTAAAAAAACTAACATGGTCAGCAACCAAGGCCAGACCGCTATCGTTAATTCAGTAATCCCCATGCGTGTAATGCCACTCGCCACGTACAAATTCAAGCCGACCGGCGGATGACACATGCCCACTTCCATATTCACCGTCATGATAATCCCAAAATGCACGGGATCAATGCCCAATTTCATCGCCACTGGGAACAGTAACGGTGACATAATCAACACAATAGACGATGGCTCCATGACATTTCCCGCCAGCAATAATAAGACATTGACCACCAACAAAAAGGTTACCACGCCCAACCCGGTATCCAACATCCAAGCGGCCATTTGTTGTGGAATATTTTCATGAGTCATCAAGAAGGAGAACAGCATGGCATTAGTGATGATATATAACAACATCGCGCTCATATTGGCGGAGGATAGCAGCACCTTAGGTACGTCTTTCATTTTCATGTCTTTATAGACAAATACAGCGACCACCAACGCATACACCGCACTCATGGCAGCGGCTTCGGTCGGCGTGAACATGCCTGAATAAATCCCGCCAATCACTACGATAATTAACAATAATCCCCAAATGCTGTCAAGAAAGGTCCGCCAACGCTCTTTCCAACTGGCTTTCCGCAAACGTGGGTAATTAAACTTTTTCGCACGATACCACGTTGTAAAACCAAGCATAGTTGCCAAAATTATCCCCGGCACCACCCCCGCCATAAACAATTGTCCCACAGACGTACTGGTTGATACCGAATACATGACCATGACAATCGACGGTGGAATTAAAATCCCCAACGCACCCGAAGTGGTAATCACTCCCGCCCCAAAACGAGCAGGAAAGCCTTGTTTGAGCATTGCTGGCCATAAAATCGCACCGATTGCTACGACTGTCGCTGGACTCGAGCCTGACACCGCGGCAAACAACGCGCACGCCACCACGCCCGCCAGCCCCAATCCGCCGTAAAAATGCCCGACCATTGCCGTGGCAAAATTGATCATGCGTCGCGCGACCCCGCCATGCGTGAGAAAATTTCCCGCCAAGATGAAGAACGGAATCGCCATGATTTCAAATTTTTCGATGCCAGTAAATAATTTCAACGCTACCGCTTCAATGGGTACTTGCGTCATGGTGAACAGAAAGGTTAACACGGTCAATCCCAAAGCAATGGAAATCGGCATTCCTGTCAACATTAACGCCAGTAAGAGACTGAAAATAATTGCCGCGCTCATGATTTTTGGTCTCCATTATCGTGATGATGATGTTTGATGTCTTGTGGGTGCAAGTTGTCGTCCATGGCAAACCAATTTAAATCTTCAGGACGCTCCTCTTCTAATTGGTCAACGTGTCCGTGATCATGCGTGGGCAATTCACTCGTTCGGATAAATGCCCAGGCCACTTGCATAAATCGAAAACACATCAAGTAAGACCCTAGTGGTATAGCTAAATAAACCATCCACGTCGATAATTCTAAATCCGGTGTGGTTGGACCTTCTGGGATGTCAGTTACGTCCATTCCAAAGGTGCTAAATACCGCGTGGTGCATCCCATTTTCCCAAACCAATTGTGCGCCAATGGTGGCCACGATGCCGGTAAACAGCACGCCTGCCAATAAACCAAAAATAATCATTTTAAAACGATTGTGGTCAGATAAACGATTCACCAACACATCTACGCCAACATGAATGCCAGTTCTCACGCCGTATGCCGCGCCAAATTTCGCCATCCAAACGAACATGATAATGCACAACTCTTGCGTCCAACTGATATTGATTTGTAAGAGATAGTCTTGTACAACGGGAATTGAAAAACCAGAAAGGTAACGGTGCATCACCGCGACAAAGATGATGATCGTCGCAGCCCCCATGAGAAAGGTAATTAACCATTCTTCTAAATGGTCTAAAATTTTCAACATAATTTCCTCCCTTGGTATAAAGCCAAAGGTAGTCTCTCCAAGATAATGGAGGTCTTGATAATCCATGCCAGCCAATGGCGAGATTAACCTCCAGGGGCTGGATTTTCTAAATCTGGCAGGTGCTAGGTTTCCTAAGCCTCGAAGGCTTAGGAAACCTTAGACTCAGTATAACTCTTTGAATTTTAAGACC
>DZAL01000443.1 GCA_022729575.1 Thiomargarita sp. | reverse complement strand
TGAGCAGACACTTTCCTTAGTCAAACGTACCTGAACCGCATCTGATTCGGGATTAGGCAAGCGCATACTCCCATGTAATCGATGCCATCGATCGCCATCCCATTTCCCGTTAAAACGTTCTCGGTAATATGTTCCGTTACTCGAAGCCATATCCTGAAACACAAGCCAATCTCTTTCAAATGGGCGGATCTGGAGATGCAGGGCCGAAACCAATGACGAGTTAACAACCAGATTGACCCGGCTTGGATCACGGCCGAAACTGATTCCTTCCAGAGGCAATTCCAAAATATTACCGGCAAACTCCCCGTCAACAAATTGTATTTTCCTTAAACGCGGAACACGATTCTCTGCACGATGCGCTGGAGTTGGCGGGGTAATGAGATTGGACGGGTGGACTGGAGCCACCCACTCGGACGAGGGATTGGGGAAGACATCGGCGTTCTTTTTCTCCTTCGCCACTGCACCCACCGGGCGTGAACTGTCAAAGGCGAGAAAAAGAAGTGGAATACCAAAAAAAGGTACGGTCAATAAGAAATAAAACCAATAATTTTTCCCCAGCCGTTTTGCCAACGAACCGAAAATATGGCCATAGCAGGCTATTGGTATCAATATCCACACGACGAAAAACAAACCGATCAAAAAACTAATATTCGTCTCAAGGACTACCTTAAACAGAATTCCACAAATAATATTTAATAATAAAGGACCACCAACAAACCAGAATGAAACTCCGGCACAACGGCAAAACAAGACAGCTTGATATACTGGCACACAGTAAGCCCATACAGAAGAGCCAATGCCAAACTTCTTACCAATTCGCCACATGATGTAACAACTAAATAAATATATACCTAAATAACCTAATAATGTTCCAAATAAATAGCCAATAGCTTCAACCTGATTTTCCATACATACCCTCGTCAATATTGTTTAACAGATAGTAAGCGCCAAATAAACCACCCCGCCCGTCTCATCCCAGCAACATCTCCTGCGTCAAATTCCAAGGGAGCAGAGCTTGGTAATCCTCGGGGGACTTGGCCAATGGCAAGGCGTTGAAGATATAACGCAGGT
>DZAL01000126.1:14708-17825 GCA_022729575.1 Thiomargarita sp. | reverse complement strand
TTATAATAATAAATAATTGTCAAGACTTATCGGGTTGGGATTGCAATTTTTAGGTGGTAGTTAGTTTGTAATTTCATTCCCGGTAGATTTGACCACTTTCAAAAAGTTGTCAAATCTTTCCCGGTCTTTCCCGGTCTTTCCCGGTCTTTCCCGGTAGATTTGACAACTTTCAAAAAGTTGTCAAATCTTTCCCGGTCTTTCCCGGTAGATTTGACCACTTTCAAAAAGTTGTCAAATCTTTCCCCGGTAGAGACCCCAAGTCTATGCCATTTCTCTCTATGACTACTGCGCTTTCCAAAATACTTCCTTGGTGCCATCTTCTTTCACATACAGCATTTGCACCGCCGGCTGGCCCGCACCGGCTTCACCATAACTATCACAAAACAACAATTTTAGATCAGCGGTTTTCTGCGCAGATTGAACAAAAAACGCACTATAGCCACCATCCAAATGGTCAATCCAACCACCAGTCACCGCACCATACAAACTCTTTCCATTGACATAAAAGCCCAAACGTCCACGCGGTGAAAGGGCGGTACCCGTCACGACCACGGCATAAAACCCCCGTGCTAAAGTAGGAGTGGTATATACTTGCTCTGGCGCTACCGACTCTTGTTTAAACACTGATTGCCAACGATCCGTACCTACTTTTTTCACCACTTCCAAGGTGAAGGCAGGGAGATTTTTCAAAAAATCGGTAGCCGTAATTTCTACCGCTTCGCTTTTCGCCAGTGAAAAACCGACCCAACTAGGAGATAAACCATTTTCCCGTAACACCACCCCACCATACCAGCCCCCCGGATAAGGAATGGCCTGTTCTCGACTACGTAATGGGGCATGAGACATCGTGTCCACCAACAAACTCCAAACCCCCGGCAGTTGGTCCGTTGGTAAAGCGGCTTCGACGACATAAAAACCTGTGGAGCCTAGCGGAACAGTGTAATTGGCTTCTTTGGTATTACCACATTCACCAGCCTCTACCACATAAGTACCGCCGGTTTCCATCGTAATCTTGCGTTTGATAGCGGCCGCATATTGGTCAAAATTACGAATGAGAGAAACAAAACCGCAATTAGTTTGACCGGTAGTGGTGCAAAGAGGTTGGGGTCTGACCATCGCGGCCAATTGTGCTTGGTCCACACCCTTACCTACGCCTAGCGCATTGATGGCATCGACACCTTTTGCTACCATTTCGGATGCAGCAGCCACAGGGTCGGTGCCACCTTCACTGCGGCCATCGGTAGAAATATCAATGATTTGTTTCTCGGCGGTAAATTGGAATTGGTCGGTGCAAAAAGTAATGGCCCCACCAATATTTGTTCCAGAAGTAGGAACTTGCTGTATCCCACGAACCTTCGTAGCTACCGCATCAGCAGTGGCTTGACTGTCTATCAGGGTAGGAGGTACTTCTAGTTGTGGAGTTCCTGAAAATTGCACCACCGAAATCGTGACAGTGCCATCTTTAGGAAAGACCGCAGAGTCTTGAATGGCCTTGGCCAAACCATCCAATTGTTTTTGGAAGTTAAGCGGGTCGCCACCATGAGCAGGGTCAGTAATGCTACCGGAACCGTCTATGGCGGTACAAAGTTCTATGGTTTTGGCAGTAATTACGGGTTGGGCAGGGGGTACTTCCAACTGTATTCCAATTTGTACCATCACGGAACCAGTATTCTTCTCAAATCCCCAATCGTTTATACTTAACTGTAACACACCATCAACCTCTGCGGTATGAGTTGTGCTTGTTCCAACCACGAAAGGAGTACCCTCCCAAATTCTGCCAATGAGTACTCCAACATTAGCACTTGGTAGCAAAACACCGCTATCGGTTTTACTGGAACCTTCGGGTCCGTAGTTACTTACACCGCTGTTATGACTCCATACACCTGAAGCACTTAGGCTGATAGTTTGGCCTGCCTTAACGGTAATGCTATCTTGCCACTCTAAGTTGGCCATAATTTCAAACTGATGTTCCCCATCATTCACCATTGGCGTATTTTCACTGGTAGTTGTGAACGTTACCGACCCTAACGCCCAGTCTTCCATTTTCACGGACGATCGACTTACTTCTGTTAGCGTCTGTGATAAATACATCGTGTCAAAACCACCCGGTTGTGCCGCAACGCCGGTGACAGCGCAGGATAAAATTGCGGCTATTGCTGATTTCAATTTTATATTCATAACATAAAATCTCCTAATGTAGTTAATAAAAAGTCAGTGAGTCCAAACTTCATTTAAAAGGTCTAAATTAAAATTTGGACTTTGCTAAAAAATTTGTTAAAATACTGGTTTAAATTTATATATGTCACCAATAAGGTCTTCCCCAATGACAATCAATCAAATCCTAGAAGCCACAGAACAACTTTCTTACCAGCAACGTGAATTGCTTCTTCAGGTGTTATCTCGACGACAAGTTGAAGCCCGCCGGTCACAAATTGCTAGACACGCTAAGAAGGCGCGACAAGATTTTCAGTCAGGTCAATTAACTGCCGAAAGTGCGGAGGAGTTAATCAAACGATTACATGCCTCGTTAGCGGAGTAATCACCATGTTGTTAAAATCCACGTCATCCTTTGATAAGGCTTATCGTAAATGGGTCCGTCGTTACCCTCATTTAAAGGGTCAAATTGATAAGACTCTTCGCCAATTGGAACAAGATCTAAACTCCAACTCCTTACAAACACATAAACTCAGTGGTAAATTGAAGAGTTTATGGGCGTGTTCTTGTGGTTATGATTGTCGAATCATTTTCTCCATCGAAACCGAAGTACACACAGGACAAAAATTTATTGTCTTGGTTGACATCGGGACGCATGAAGAAGTTTATTAAAATCTATTTTGCGTTCATACAATAATGTCTCCTAATGCAGCTTTGTGACCTGGCAGGTAATGGTTTAGGAGTCCAAAGCGTAGCTTTGTGACCTGGCAAAACTGCGCTTTGGACTCCTGGCTGTTTGGTTCAATACGACTTGACTGAAGAAAAGTTAACTGATACCCTTCTCCTTTTCCATGGTTTTAGTCAAAATCATTAACGCCGGAGCAGTTAGTGGCAGTCTTAAAAAATAGGTACTAGGCTTCCTAAATTTTACAGATACTAGGTTTCCTAAACCTTCGAGGTTTA
>DZAL01000126.1:0-14608 GCA_022729575.1 Thiomargarita sp. | reverse complement strand
GGAAACCTTAAACGCTAATGCTAGGTTTCCTAAACCTTCGAGGTTTAGGAAACCTTAAACGCTAATGCTAGGTTTCCTAAACCTTCGAGGTTTAGGAAACCTCAAACGCTGATAACTCTCTGAATTTTATGACCTCCGTTAAAAGAACTACCTAAGAAATAATAGTACAACGAATTTAGAAATCAACGAATTGATGCCGGGTTAATTCGTTTATTTCTAAATTCGTTGTACTCCTCGTCAACAAATGCTATTCTATTCTTACCGATTATTTGAACACCACGAGGTATTCCTCATTATGTCTGTTGCTATGTTATTAGACTCCTACTCACGGTCTCTGGAGACCACCACTGGTCGACCGGTGAAACCGTGGCCTACTATGTATGATTTACCCAGCGAAAACCCGGAGGACCCTGGTTTGCCCGACATTTTCCATGACCAACAACCACAATTATTGAAAGAAACTTTCCAACCGCCCACCTATACCAGTGATAACGTGTTCGTGGCCTCGGATTTGAACTTATACTATGACCGTCAACATGAACATTGGTATAAACGGCCCGACTGGTTTGCCGTGGTAGGCATTTCACCGTTCTATCAAGGTCGTGACTGGCGTAACAGTTATGTGGTCTGGGATGAACCGGCCCTGCCTTTATTGGTGGTTGAATTACTTTCCCCGGGAACCAAACAGGAGGACCTGGGACGCACCACCGCACTCCCCCACGGACCGCCTACCAAATGGGAAGTGTATGAAAAAATTCTCCAAATCCCCTATTACGTAGTCTTTAGTCGTTACACCGATGAGGTTCAGTTCTTCAAATTAACGCCCACCGGTTATGTAAAACAGCCGTTAACCACCCAAACCCTGTGGCTACCAGAGGTCCAATTAGGACTGGGTCTGTGGAACGGTAAATATGACGGTTTGGAACGTCAATGGTTACGGTGGCACGACGTTAACGATCAGTGGTTGCCAACCTTGGCGGAACGAGCGGAACAAGAGCGGCAACGGGCCACCGAGGCCGAACACCGGGCCGCGCAAGCCGAGCAACGTGCTGCACAATTAGCGGCTAAGTTGCGAGCTTTGGGCCTTGACCCAAAGGAGATTTAATTCAACCATGGAGTCCAAAACCAGTTTTGGACTCCAATTGGCTTTATTTGACGACCTCCACGGTCACCGGTTGCTCACTATGCACTAAGGTGCCATCTTCTTGTAGCCGATAACCAAAAGTAATCTTGAAAATCCCAGAAAAAAACACGCCTTGGTACAAAGCCACTGGTTGAGTAAACGACAACTCCACGCCAGTTTCTAACGGAACTAAAGTGGCTGGTTCCTGATTCCAAGGGAGGAGATTTCTCTTCGGGTCAAACATCAGATACGTGGGCGGACTGTCCGCTGAGGATTGAGAAGTGGCATAAACCACCAGGTCCGCCAATTTCCCAACCTGAAGCGGGTCCACGGTAAGGTTGCCACGAATATCTATCTGGTCAACCAGTTGTTTAACGGTTGCCGCAGTCTGAAATTCTCCTTGATTAACCGAGACACCTCCCGCAACAGTAGTCGCCGTGGCCACGGTCTCCCCCGTAGCAGAAATAGCCACCGCGGCACCTAACGCAGGAAGTTCGGTCGGTACTTGTCCTGACGAATCTACCGTCACTCCTTTTTCTAATTTAACCTGGTCACCCAAAATCACACAAGACAAGTGACTGCCTTTCTTAACCGTCAACTTTTCTAACCGCGCTGGTGCCTTACATTCACCTTGAATATCTCCTGCTAGAAAACCGCCATAAATGCTGGTATTAGCCGCTAACTGCACATCCTGAAAATAACCACCGACCGTGCTGATGTTAACAATCGTACCTCCTAGCGTGCCCCCTTTGATAGACCGTCCACGAAACACAAAATCCGCCATATAGCCCTCATTGCTAATATAGCCTGTGACGATGCCTCCCGTGACTTGAGCCCCCGGCTTGATGGTCAAATTGGATACCCACCCATCGTTTTGGAGAATACCTTCTATCACGGCATTGGAGAGATTACCCACATTAGTCCACTTATCAGTCGCGTTAACTTGCACACCGAGATTGATAATCGTCGCCCCACCGGCGTTACAAACCCAATCCATCCAGTCGCCGCTAGGTGGACAATCAAACGTCATCATTGGGGTTGTCCCCGTGATTTCTGCAATCATTTTAGCCTTGATGGCTTGTTGATAATTTTTGAAATTGTTCACCAACAAGAGGAAACCGCATTCAGTGCAAGGGGGTTGCGGTCTAATAGTCTCCTCCAAATTGGCTTTATCGATTCCACTTCCTACCCCGATCGCATGAATGGCATCCACCCCATTGGCCATGAGAGTTTCTAAAAATTCCTTTGACACTGCGGCTTGGCCATCGGTGGAAATATCAATAACCTGCTTGTCGGTCTTGAAGGTAAACTGTTTAGCACACAGGTCGATACCCGCTTGAATACTGGTGCCGCCCTCAAATTTTTTGAAAGCCCGAATCTGATTGGCCACCGTGGTTGCGGTGGTTGGGCTATCGATAACAATAGGAGGGATTCCATATCCTTCATCAATGCTGGCACTGGAGGAAAATTGCACCACGGACAAAGTGATACTACCATCTGGTGGCACCACCGTCGGGTCTTCAATGGCATTGGCCAGACCATTGAGTTGGAGTTGAAAATCAGTCATGCCAATGCTACCGGAAGCATCGATAGCGGTACATAGTTCTATGGTTTCGGCCACCATCGATTGTGCGAAAGCCGGGTGGGCCAACCAGCCACTTAGACAGATGGCACCTATAGCAGATTTCAATGTCGTTTTCATACAATAATTTCTCCTAGTGTAGTTAATAAAAAATCGAGTAGTGTTACAAAGCTTCGCTTTGTACTCCTGGTGTTATATACTCCTGGTGTGGAAATTCGTTTATTTCTAAATTCGTTGTACTCCTCGTCAAAAAATGCTATTCTATTCTTACCGATTATTTGAACACCACGAGGTATTCCTCATTATGTCTGTTGCTATGTTATTAGACTCCTACTCACGGTCTCTGGAGACCACCACTGGTCGACCGGTGAAACCGTGGCCTACTATGTATGATTTACCCAGCGAAAACCCGGAGGACCCTGGTTTGCCCGACATTTTCCATGACCAACAACCACAATTATTGAAAGAAACTTTCCAACCGCCCACCTATACCAGTGATAACGTGTTTGTGGCCTCTGATTTGAACTTATACTATGACCGTCAACATGAACATTGGTATAAACGACCCGACTGGTTTGCCGTGGTAGGCATTTCGCCGCTGTATCAAGGTCGTGACTTGCGTAACAGTTATGTAGTCTGGGATGAGCAAGTCATTCCTCTGTTGGTGGTCGAACTGCTCTCGCCAGGCACCGAAGATGAGGACCTGGGACGCACCACCTCACTCCCCCAGAGACCGCCCACTAAATGGGAAGTGTATGAGACAATTCTTCAAATTCCGTATTACGTGGTCTTTAGTCGTCGCACCGATGAGGTTCAGTTCTTCAAACTAACGCCCACCGGTTATGTAAAACAGCCGTTAACCACCAAAACCCTGTGGCTACCAGAGGTCCAATTAGGACTGGGTCTGTGGGAGGGTAAATATGACGGTTTGGAACGTCAATGGTTACGGTGGCGCGATGTTAACGGTCAGTGCTTGCCCACACCGATGGAACGGGCCGAGCACGAGCGGCAACGCGCCGAGCAAGAGCGGCAACGCGCCAAGCAGGAGCGGCAACGAACCAAGCAGGAGCGGCAACGGGCGGTACAGGCTGAACAACAAGTGTTGTTGGAACGCCAACAAGCGGCGTTGGAACGGCAACGTGCCACTGAAGCCATGCAACGTGCCGATAAATTAGCTGCCAAGTTACGAGCTTTGGGTTTGGACCCAGAGGAACTTTAATCCAACCCTTAACTTTGGAGTCCAAGACATGTCTTGGACTCCAAAGTCGTTAAAATATCTCAAAACACTTCGTCTCCGACACCCACAAGCCCTGGTTCAACGTCTCAAATACCTCTCCCCCTGCTGGTGACAGAATCCCAAATAAGCAATATTGCCCAGTGGGTAAGGTGTCAGGCAAGGTCATATCTATCAGGGTCAGCGGCTGCGTTTGAACACGTTGCGTCTGCCACGGTTGGGGTTGATTCAAGGGGGCAAACTCATTAAGCGTTTTCAGAGTGACAAACGTTTGACCATCAGGTAATAAGACTGCGGCATAGAGGTCATATCCCCAACTTAACTGTTCGGTCAAGGTGGCGGTAAATCGTTCGCCAAACTGATATTGCGTTTTCGCCAACAACTGGTTTCCATCAGTGAGCGTCACTTGCACACTCGGTTGTCCTGGAAAGGGAGTACCCTCCGTGATATTCATTTTGACCACCGAACTACTGGCCACCTGGCCTTGACTATCTTGTGCCAAAAAACTAATGTTATATTCACCGTCATATACCGTATCTAACCAAGTTGCTTCCCAAATATTCTCCTCAGTAGTAGTCGCCAGTGGTACCATTATTCCTTCACTACCCATCACCGCATTGGTTTGAGGAGGCTTAATGGAGGCCCAAACTTTTGCCACGGCTCCATCTACAAGATTCACCTTAGCTTTCAAAGGAAGTATCGTACCGGCAAACAATTTTGGAGTCTTGGTGAGACGAACCTGTTTTAACCATTGACCATCTTGGTCGGTAAAAACACCATCGCCATTGTCGTCCAACTGAGGGTCTTGAATAACCTCAGACTCTGGTGAGGATAGCTCCTTTAACATCTTCTGTTGTTCCCCACTGGCATACGTAAAGGCTTCGTAGAAATTTCTATTGCCTAATACTTTCAGCAAAAAATAACTAAATCCCGTTGCTTTCTCCGAATTGAAATAAGCCAACTGCTCACCGGTACTACTGATAATTGCCCGCTGTGGTGCCGCTAAACTCTTCAGCAAATCACCGCCGTGGCAAACCTCGGTGACTAACACGACTGAATTACCCGTGGCACTTTGGTAAGTATCCAACAGCGTTTTCAGTGTACCTAATTCCAGAGAATGTTCTTGATTTAACCGCAGTGCGTTGTCAATGATACTACTCGCACCGGCAATGATGAATAAATACAGTGGTTGCCCTAAATTCCCACGAGTCTTCGCCCAAGTCAGTGCTTCCTCAATATCCTCTGCCATCAAAGCACGTTCCGGATTGGGGGCATCCACCACGTAATCTCTACTGCCATCCTTATCCACATCTGCCCATGATTTGGGAGAAACATAGTAAATATCTTCATCGGCAAAGCCACTTCCGATAAAAATTTGGTAAATACTATTGGAAATAGCTTCCGTAGTGTCCCACAGTGGATTAGTGGCATCCATGTTTCCTCCAGCCACAATAATAGCGGCACGTTGTAGGGTCAGATTTTTGACCTCTAACGCTATCGAGAGGGTTATTTTTAAGGTGCCCAGGTTGCCCACGCTGTCTAACACGGTCACCACATCGATTCCCGGTTCTTCTGGAGCCAGATAAATCACCTGATTGCCAGTACCTTGAATTTGACCTTTTAAGGGCGACCAAGTGATTTCCCCGCTGCTACCAGAGACGGTTAACGTGATTTGTCCACCAACTTGAACAACCGGGGTGGCAGGATTGAAAGTTAATTCGGTCGCCTGGGCCACCACCGACCAGTGAATAAATAACAGCCCGATTAAATAAACGTATGAGTACATTTGGTTTATCTCCTCATAAATTTGACACACGCTCTCCCAACCGCGGAGGGACTTCAGAAGTCGAGTACAACGGATTAATGGGATAAACGGATAAACCCAGTTGAACTAATCCGTGTCTCACTAAGTACTGAAGCAGAAATTCGGCGGTATTTTCCCTCACCCCCGACCCCTCTCCCAGAGGGAGAGGGGCGAAAGAAAATACGAGAAAATTTCTGCTTCAGTACTTATCATTCGTGGTACTGGATTGGGTTTATCCGTTTATCCCCTCAATCCGTTGTAAGTACTGAAGCAGAAATTCTACGGTATTTTCCCTCACCCCCAACCCCTCTCCCAGAGGGAGAGGGGCGAAAGAACATACGAGAAAATTTCTGCTTCAGTACTTACTCATTGAATTACGGGTAGTGATGCAATGTGGGTGGTGTCTTAGGACTGCCAGTCCTTTGAGGACTGGCAGTCCTGATAGTACCCTCACCCACATTGCCTCACTACCGAATTACGAAATCACTTGAACATCGAGTTAACAACTTAAACATCGAGTTAACAACTTAGTTTCTGGTTTCTCTCTACTTCACCACCTCCGCACACCAATGTACTTCCATTTGTGATGCCTTGGTCTCCTCCGCTAAAAACGTCTCCCGTGCAGGTGACAAAATGCCATACACACAATATTGTCCCACCGAATCAACCAAATCAAAGTCCATCAGGGTAATTGGAGTATTTTGGCTCTTTGGTCCTACCCATTTGAGAGGTTGGTTAACGGGCATAAATTTATTGGTGTCGATAAGGGTGGCAAATTGCCCGTCGGGGAAAGTCACCATGGCATATAACTCGTATCCCCAACTCAAGTTTTCCACCAGTTGAATGATTAGATGTTCGCCAACGTGATAAACGTCCTGTTGAGGAGTTAAAGTAATTTTGACTTCGGCTTGCGCCGGTAACTCTGCACCACCGGTCACCGTAAAATTCACGGTTTCACTACTGGCACGATGGCCTTGATTATCCTCGGCATAGAAGGTTAGTTCGTACTCTCCATTATAAACCGCATCTCGCCAAGTCGCTTCCCAGATTCCAGCATCCACTGTAGGCGAGAGAGTCAACAAGGGCAAGTCTAAAATGGGGGTGCCATTGTTGTCTAAGACAAAATTGATATGTGGTGGTTTCAACACCGCCCAAACGTGTCTCACTTCCCCTTGAATGACATTAACTTGGGCTTTGAGGAGATGTTTTTGACCAGCGGATAAATCCGTGGTGCCTGACGTGACCAGTTCCTTTATCGACACCGGGTTGGTACGGGGAAAATTGCCGTTGACAAACAGGGTACGCAGCCATTCGCCATTGCTACCATCATTGAGTTGGGGCAGTTGACCAATTTCGTCGGCGGTTTTGCCATTAGCTTCGGCCACGCTGGGAAGAATCTTGTCTTGTTCTAAACGGGCATAGTCAAAAGCGTCTCCAAAGTTCTTTCCTTCCAGTAACGCATTGGCTAGGAAACCACTGAAGCCTTGTCTTTCCGCAGCATAGAAGTAGGTAAAACCGGCCCCTGTGCTACTGATAATGGCACGGCTGGAACTGGGTGACAGTTTTTCCAATAAGGTGCCAGACCAACAAGCCTCTATGACTGCCACCATTGGGTTATTCGTCGTAGTATGGTAGTCATCTAGGAAACCTTTAAATTCGCTGGCATCCAGGTAAGTGCCGTTACCGAGTTGAAATTTCTCGGAGCTACCGTGGTCAATGAAAAATAAATACAAGGGTTGATCCAGTTTCCCACGAGTTTTGGCCCAGGCCACTGCCTTCTCAACATCAGTCACTTGTAGCGGCCCTTCGGGTTGAGGCGCATCCACTACGCGATCTTTGTTACCGTCAACATTGAAGTCCGCCCACTGTTTGGGGGAGAGGTAATAAATTTCATCGTTCTCAAAACCTCTCTCGTAAAGCATCTGGTAAATGCTGTTAGCCATGGCTTCGGTGGTATCCCAAAGGGTCTGGTTGTTAGCATCATTACCGCCACCAGCAATGATGATCGCGGCCCGTTTACCTTTGAGTAGGGCTCCACAGGCATCTTCATCTAAATTATTGCAAATAAAGGGTTTATTTGTAAAGGTGAGGTAGGCGAGACCGAAAGTGGTACCGACCCAGAGACCTCCTTTGTTATCACGTTTAAGGGCAACAATTCGACTGTCAGGTAATCCAGAATTTCTGATAGTGAAGACTTCTCCCGTACCATCTGGACTCAGGTGAACTAGACCACCGACTTCATCAAACGGTGTATTCAGGTCAAACGTCCCAACCCAGACTCCGTCTCGGTCGTCTGCCAGTAACGCCTTAACTATCCCATTATTGGGCATCTTGGAGTTATCTTTGTGAAAAACTTGCCACGTATTATCTCCTTGCCAATGGGCAACACCATGTTCTAACGTGCCTACCCACACGCCGCCATGATGATCCGAAGCCAGAGAAATAATGGAATCTTCTGGTAATTGAGAATTACCTGTGGTAAACACTTCCCAAGTTCCATTGACCTGAAGATGGGCTAAACCGCCCATGGTGCCTACCCAAAGACCTCCTCTACCATCATTATCTAAACTTGAGATTCGGTCGTCTGGTAATTTGGAATTAGCGGTATTAAAAATCTCCCAACTGCCATCGGCCAAAAGATGGGCCAAACCATTACCTGTTGCTACTTCTCCAGCACTTAGCCAAACGCCACCTTGATCATCGGATAGGAGAATGCGAATCAGGTCAGCCGGGAGTTGCGAATCATTGGTGGTAAAAACTTCTTTGTTACCGTCAGCGTGGAAATGCGTTAAACCTCCTCCTCCCAACAAACCGCCGGTGCCAGCCCACACGCCACCTTGACCATCGGCGGCAACCGACCACACGGTATTATTCAAAGGTATCCCAAGGGCATTGGGTTCCTCTAGTAAAAAAGATTGCCATAAACCATTGGCATCCAGATGTGCCAAGCCACCACCGGCAGCCACATCAGCCACACCGACCCAAATTCCCTCCTGACCATCTGAATCAATGGCCAGTATCATATTGTCTGGAACACTTTGTTCATGGGCATTCAACAGTTCCCAAGTGCCATCCTTGTGAAGGTAAGCCAGACCACTGCCGCCGGTACCTACCCAAACGCCTTCAGTATTATCGGCATACAAGGAGGATATTCTAGGATTAGGTAATTGCGAATTGTCTGGGGTAAAGGCTTCCACCGTACCATCACTACGAAGATGTGCTAATCCGCCACTCACCCCAAAGGTGTCAGTGGTACCTACCCATAAACCGCCATTGAGGTCAGCCGCCGCTGACCATACGATGTCACCCGGCAGTTTAGAATTGGTGGTGTTAAACACTTCCCAACTGCCATCGGCTTTAAAATGGGCGACTCCGCCATTACCACCACTCATCCCAAAAGTCTCCCCTGTTCCCAACCACAAACCCTGACTGCCGTCTGAAATCAATCGAACCACCCAGTTGTCAGGCAAAGAGGAATTGCTGGTATTAAACACTTGCCAAGTGCCATCGGCCAGTAAATGTGCCAAACCTTGGCGAGTGCCCACCCACAATCCTCCAACACCATCTAGCACCGGCCAATAAGTGGAGTTATCAGGTAATGGGGAATTGTCCGTGGTAAAATGTTCCCAAGTCAGGTCGCCGTGTAAGTGAACTAATCCACCTTCGCGAATAGCTACCCAAAGGCCCTCTTTACCATCGTCGGTGAGGGACGCTATGAATTTCTGGTTCCATTCTGCGTTAACGTTTTCCATTTTACCGTTGGCAAGCAGATGAATTAACCCGCCTTGAGTGCCAATCCACAGTCCTCCTGTTTTATCGAATAATAGCGGTTGTACAAAATTATGAGGTAAACCATCTTGGGTGGTATAAATCCGAATCATTCGGCCAGTCTTAGTGTCCCGCTGTTCCAAGCCCCCCGTGGTGGCTACCCACAAGGTTTCTTTATCTGCCGATAACAGAATGCCAGAGATAGTGCGACGGTTGGCAAATACTTTCCAATTGGCGTTCTCCGGCACGAAAGTACCTTCGCGGACCACTTTAATTTTAACCGTCCCCGTATTGCCCTGGTCATCCGACACGGTAATTCCATCCACCCCGGCTGCCACGGGGGCCGTATAGGTGGCCTGATAGCCCACGATTTGTACTTGACCTTTAACGGCTTTCCATGAGGTCAGTGGACGGTCGGTGCCACTGAGGGAAAAAATGAGATTTTTGCCGGTTTCCACAATGGGGGAAGCTGGGGTAAATTGCAGGTCGGCGGCATTGGTCAAAGAGGATGCCAAAAAGAGCAGGCTGCCAATGAGGTGGCAACTACGATCGAGTGCAGTATGATAGGTCATGGTGGTTTCTCCTGGTTAGTTAAGTTAGTTAAGTTGTTGAGGAGTACAACGAATTTAGAAATAAACGAATGGGCACATGCCACCCCACCTCCTAATTCGTTTATTTCTAAATTCGTTGTACTCACCAAGCCGTTGTATTCGCTAGTCCTTAGCTCCTTTAATCCTCCAAATAAATCCCTGATTTCATATTCAACTGCCGACACCCCACATCTCCTTCTGGGGCCGGTTTAAAATCATCCGCTTGACAGAAACAATTGGCCAAACCTTTATTGTTGCAAAGTGTGTCAAATTGACGTTGGCCGTTGAGTCCAGAATAAGCCACCACAATAGCCGCTTTAGTAGCATCACAAGTTCTCTTCAGGGTCACTGGGATATTGTCTTCTACGACCAGAGCATTGCCGGCCTGGGGTTGAAGAACCTGTTTTTGGTAATGTAAGGTATTGGGCACAATGGTATCCTGGGGATAAAGAGTATCATCACGTCCCCAAACCTCGTTAGTCTGTTGTGCCAAACCACACACCGGCCAACTGGAATCACTTCCCCAAGTCGCTTCGTTACCACAAAAAGTGAGTACCGCCGGCGATTGATTGACCTGGACCTCAGCCAAGAGTTGATAGCGTTGTAGAGTCAATGCTTGTTTTTTGACAGTCAGATTTTCGCAGTGAGTGTCATTCACACACAGTTGATATTGACAGGCTTCCTGGCCATCCACCCCCAGGTTGGGATTCTCAGGCACTTGAGGATATTGGAGAAGCGTTTTTACCAAGTAAATATCGGCTATCTCACCTTGCTGCTGCCCATAGTAACCTTCCAGATTTTGAATCTCGGCCTTTGGCAATTTTAGCCAATGCGCATCGCCACAAGTGATACCGTTATAACAAGCACTGCCATTCTGTTCCGGATTGGAGGGGTCCTCTTTACGTCGTTGCTTGTAATAGTCCAGGGCTTGATTAAGCATAGTATAAGCCTGCGGGAGGATGGTTAAGTAAGAATCGTCACTGCCAATGTTGAGGCTAAGACGACCAGCGTCTTGCTGGATAGCTTTAATATTGTCATTGGTCTCGTAATCAACCACTAATTGTTGAAGTTTGGTTAGCAGGTCATCCGCATAAATTTTGAGTTGAGGATAGTCTGGGAGGACTGTTTGTAAAATATTATAGAGGTCAATGCGGATCTGTTTTCGTTGATCGAGGGAGCGGAGGAAGCGACCGGTATCTTTAAAGGGATAGCCAGGGGCACGGATAATACCATGACTGAGCATTTCATAGCCAAGAAAGTCACCCTCTTTTAGCACTTTATTAAATTCGGTGGCAAATTGGGTAAAAGTTTCCGTAAAAGTGGCAAGTTGCGTGAGATCGAAAACGCTATAAGTAATTTGTTTATCCTGAAAGGAACCGAGTGCTTTGGATTGTTCCAGATAGCCCGTTTTAACCAATTTTCCAAAGTCCACCCCATTGCTGGGTGAAGTATCCGCGAGATTTTTGAGGAGATGAGTATAATAGATACCATGTTCTGGTTCTAATTCCACTGAAGCCGCCATACTAGAAGCCACCGTTGCTGTGACCTCCGCGACCTCAATAGCAGCCATCAGACAGGCATCATAAACGACAATATCCAAAGGCTTACCAAGAGTTTGGCGAATGGTTTGATAGGCTTGGTGAAGTTGTGGTAAGTGCATGAGATTGTTGTTGCCGGCTTCGGAAGTGTCAAGGCCGTAGCCATCTGCACCATTGCCATGATCCCAAAGTATTAATGCTTCATGTGGGGCGGGAAAATTAGTGTGGGCCCAACTGACAAAATCACTGAGGGTTTGTGGGTCGGCCATGCTCTTGGCACCGATATCGGTGAGAACATTTGAGGTGCCTTGGTGGATAAAGGAGTATTTAACGGTTTGCCAGCCATAACGAGTGGAGCCACCGGTGGCAATGACGACATTGAGATTGTCGTTAGTGGGTGGCGTAGTCCCGGCCAGCATTTCTAAAATATCTTGACTGGCCCAGTGACCTAATTTTTTGCCATTTTGGTAGGTGAGTGGTTTAGATTCCAGATTGGAGCCAACCACATAAACCATGACAGTCCACTCTCTGGCAGGTTGGGGTAAGGTGATAAAATTACCGTCGAAAATTTTGGCGTAACGTTTGGGGTCGGAAAGGACTTCGGCTAAATTACCTCCCACACCCGCATAAACTGAAATACCTTGCAAGGCGGTTTTTTGGAGAGGATAAAGACAGAAGGTGGGAATGGCTCCGGACGTGGATTTCTGAGCGAAAATCGGTGGTTCAGTGTCGCCGGTCCAGGAAGTGACATTAAAATCTTCGTTGTTGGTGTGGGAAACAAAATAAAATTGGTTATTCACTAGCGCCGCCAAATAAATATTGTCGTTGCTGGCGTAATCAGGACTGAAACAGAATTTGAGGTCTTGTTCAGTGGGTGTGAGGTTAACAGCGAGTGTGTCATAGATGGGGAAGCCATCTAGGGGGAGTAGAAATAGCAGCAGAAAACCGTAAAGAGAGGATTTGAAGTTCATGGGTAAAATCTCCGGTTAGGTTGAGTTAGTCAGATTCCAGTTTCTGTATCCATAGCAAATCCGACAGATACTATCGCTAAAACCAGCAATAAGTACTGAAGCAGAAATTTTCTGGTATTTTCCCCTCACCCCCGACCCCTCTCCCAGAGGGCGAGGGGAGTACGGCGGCACCAGTGTTTAATTTCGCCCCTCGCCCTCTGGGAGAGGGGTCGGGGGTGAGGGAAAATACCGCCGAATTTCTGCTTCAGTACTTATGAACATTTACAACCGCCCCTTTGATATAGTAATATCCTTATCCAGTTGTCCCATAATGAGTTTGGCCAGCCAGCAGGGATAACACCCCTTCGAGGGGTGTTATCCCTCAAACTTTAAGTACAACAGTGGGTGAATATTACTATAGCTAACTGGTCCGCCGTCGCACCTAACACAGTTTGGAGGTAGTCCCTACCAACTAATGGAGGTATTAAAATCCAGGTGCTAACTTTCCTAAACCTTACCAGTTTTAGGTTTCCTAAACCTCACCGGTTGAGGAAACCTCGGCGATTCTAAGTTTCCTAAACCTCAAAGGTTTAGGAAACTTTGAGCTTTGATAACTCATTGAATGTTAACACCTCCATTATCTCGTTCCCACGCGCCAGCGTGGGAATGCCGTGAGCAACGCGCCAGCGTTGCAGGAAAGGGACGCTGGCGCGTCCCGACGGCATTCCCACGCTGGCGCGTGGGAACGAGAAGAAACCTACTGGTGTGCATAGAGTAGCCCAGAGGGAGAGGGGCGAAAGAACATACGAGAAAATTTATACTTCAGTACTTATTCATAAATTTTGGTACCCCACTCGGCTCCCATAGCTGGTGTGCCACACCTATTTTCGTGTATGAATTGGAGTAGAGGCTTTAACCGTGGGAGACATTAAGTTAAGCCTGCGAAAGAAACCTTGAAGGTCTAAAACCAGACCTTCAAGGTTAAAACCTGACCGCGGGATTCCTTAACTTAATGGCAGTGCGGCTACAGCCTCTACTCCAATGATGAAATAACCAAATGACTAGCTTCTTTTATCTTCATGGCTGGGCTTCCAGCCCTCAATCAAATAAAGCCCAATTGTTTAAACAACAGTTTGAACAATTAGGATTGCCCTTACAGTTACCTGATTTAAACCAACCGACTTTTTTTCATCTCACATTAACCCGACAAATTCAGCAAGTGAGTGCGTTATTACCATCAACCCCAGTGGTATTGGTCGGTTCCAGTCTAGGTGGTTTAGCGGCCTTATGGATCGCCGAGCAACAACCACAAGTACAGCGGGTGGTATTGTTGGCGCCGGCTTTAAATTTTTTGGAAAATAGTGTCAAGGTGATAGGAGAAGCGAAATATGCCCAATGGTGTCGAGCAGGAGAAATTGAGTTTTATCATTACGGGGAGAAACGAGACTTATTATTAAACTATACGTTTATTCAAGACATGTACCATTATGACGATTTGGAATTACAACGCCCCGTACCCACTTTAATTCTTCACGGTCGTCACGATGAAGTTATTCCCATGGCTAGTTCACAACAGTTTGCCAGCACTCGTCCCTGGATTACCTTCAAGGAATTAGATGGTGATCATGGCTTACTCGATGTTCAAGACCTGCTGTGGGAGGAGACCCTGAAATTTTGCTTTCTGAATAGTCCTGAAATTTGGGTAAGAGAACAGCAAAATTAATCTGGTATTATTTCTTCTCGTTCCCACGCTCCGCGGTCAGCCTTATACACAAGTTTTTATGTAGTTGATTAACCTAAAGATTTTAATTATAAAGCAGCCGTCATTGCGGGAGTTTCGGCCAGCACCTTGGGAACGAACTTATCGAACACTGGTAAGACTCAAACCGTTGTGATATTCTCACCGGTAAACTTAGTCAAGCGGTTTGACCTGATCAAACTCAAATCTTAGAGGAAAATTATCATGGATTACCACCACTGGGCCTATAATGAAGCGCGTACTGCACAGTTTGGCGACCA
>DZAL01000442.1 GCA_022729575.1 Thiomargarita sp. | reverse complement strand
GGAATAATGCGGGTGAGCTCAATGCGCACGCAGTAAGCAACGATACGCCTCCGGCGCAGAACGATACCAGCGCCCCTGTGTTGGAGTCAGCGGTTTATAACCGTGAATTAGGTACCGTTGTATTGACCTACAACGAAGCTCTGAATGCGTCGTCACATCCCAAGCCAAGCGATTATTCTGTGGACGGAGGAAAAGCGATTTCAGTCAATAGCGTTGATGTGAGTGGTAAATCGGTTGTTTTGATTCTTAATGATTCGATTGATGCAGGGGCAGATGTGGGCGTGAACTACACTCCACCAGCGGTATCCCTCCTTAAAGATTTAGCGGGAAATAGCGCATCCGCTCTAAGTAGTCAGGTCGTTATTCCGTGGTCAGCAACGGGTGATATGGTTAAGCCAGAATTACAAAAGACTGAATTTAATCCGCATACAAATGTTCTCACTCTTACCTATAGTGAAATTCTTAATCCTCAATCTGAACCAACGGGTTATGGATTTCAGTTGGAGAGAACAGATAATGGACGAACTGAATCGGCTTACGATGTTTACTTTGATGGTGATCAGGTCATTGCTCGTTATAATGTCCCAGTTGACTATTTTTCTGATAAGTCGATTGTATTTTATTATTTCACGTATGGTTCCTTCCCGCCATTCCTTGAGGATATGAGCGGTAATCAAGCTGATTTTGTTTGGGGTGGGGAAATTAGTATTATTGGTTCTGTGACAGTAAATATGGATGTGGGTAGTGATTTATTTTTCTGAGGAAATTCTGAGTGAATCCTTCCAAGGATTCATTCAGACTCGATCAGCAGGGTACATGCCCGGACTGTAGCGCGCATCTCAATGACTTGTGTCAGAGTTATCTTTGCCCAAGATAGAAAGCTCTGATTCAATCAGAGCTTTCTTGATGACCCGCACAGCATATGCTGACGGGTGGTTTGCGAGAATTAATTATTTGCTTTCTTTCTGGGATGTGGATAATAGCGTGGCTTGACAACTAACCAATACTTGGTTAAGTCCTATTTGCATTAGCACCAAAGATAAACTCAAGGCGCGAGCGTGGCCTCGAAACACTAG
>DZAL01000441.1 GCA_022729575.1 Thiomargarita sp. | reverse complement strand
ATCTGGTCCAAATCTGAAGGTTTGGACTCCAACGCGGCTTAACTTAATGGCAGTGACGCTCGGCGTGGGAACGAGAAACGAGAAATTCCTTGAGCGTAAAATTTCGCCGTTATTACCAATAAGAGCAGACACCATAATGAAATCACTAAATACCTTGTTATCGGAATTAAATAACCTTCATATCAAATTATGGGTGGAGGAGGGTAAGTTGCATTGCCAGTCGCCCAAGGGGAGTCTAACGACTGACCTCCGGCGCCAATTAACTGAACGTAAAGCTGAAATCATCCAGTTATTGCAACGGCAGGAATCGATTCCGCGGCGGTCCCGGGATACCTCCCTGCCCTTGTCGTTTGCCCAACAAAGATTTTGGTTTTTAAACCAATTAGAGGCCACCAGTGCGGCTTATCACCTAACCAATGTTTGGCGACTGAACGGGCCGTTTAACCGTGCGGCTTTGGAGGCGAGTCTTACCGATATAGTCCAGCGTCACGAAAGTCTACGCACGACCATCCTCCAATCCAGTGACGGTATTCCCTGTCAAGTCGTTCAGCCAGCGTTTAATCCGCTTAACGATTTTATTGACCTACAGACCTATTCCGCCGCTGAACAAAATATTAAACTTGAGCAATTGGCGGACCAGGCTTTGGCTCGCCCGTTTAATCTGGAAACGGGTCCCTTGTTGCGTGTTAGCCTAATTCAGTTAAGCCCTGAAGACCACTTATTAATGATTACCCTACATCATATCATTACCGATGGTTGGTCGTTGCGGATATTTATTCGGGAATTATCAATTATTTACCAGGCCTGGTTGCAAGGAAAACCTTCACCGTTGCCGGCGTTATCTATTCAATACGGCGACTATGCCGCGTGGCAACGTCAATGGTTGCAAGGGGAGGTGTTACAGCAACAAGTCGATTATTGGCACCAACAACTCGCCGGGGTGCCGGCCTTGCTGGAATTGCCGACCGATAAACCTCGTCCCGCGCAGCAAAGTTACCACGGCGCCCATTATTCCCAGCGCCTGTCACCCACCCTCACGGCGGCAATTACCACGCTGAGTCATCAGCACGGGGTGACCG
>DZAL01000305.1 GCA_022729575.1 Thiomargarita sp. | reverse complement strand
AAGGGTATGGCTGTTCGCCATTTAAAGTGGTACGCGAGCTGGGTTTAGAACGTAGATAAGACTGCGTTGCTAGGGAGTAATTCCTAGAAAAATTAAGTTGGCTCATATCGGTGAAACCCTCCTTTCAATTCCGAACTTGGAAAAGGGCAATACCGAGGGAAGGCTGGAACTATGCAACCGACGATCCTTGCATATATAGCTGGATTTCTGGATGGTGATGGTAGTATATTCTTTCAATTGGTTAAAAGGAAAGGTTATGTGTATGGTTATCAGATAAGAAGTTCTGTAGCCTTTTACCAAAAGACCGAGAATAAGCAGATATTGGAGTGGTTAAAATCTACTTTGATGGTTGGCTATATTCGTCACCGTAAGACAGGAATGAGTGATTATACGATTGTCGAACCTTATGAGGTGAAAAGGATTCTGAAATTACTACAACCTTATGTTCGCTTAAAAGGTGAACAGGTACGGTTGAGTTTTGAGATACTTGAAAGGCTTCAACGGGTTGATAGCGCAGATGATTTTTTGAGAGTGTGCTGTTTGGTTGATCGTTTTAAAGAGTTGAACTATTCAAAGAAGCGAATAATTACTTCGAAAGAGGTGGAACAATTTTTGGAACAACATGGCTTCCTTGCCCCTGTAGAGACTGATCCCGTGAGGGAGAGAGTTACTAGAAAATAGTAGCTAATACGCCGACCTCCTCTTATGCAAGTAGAGGATGATGGTATAGTCCATGCCATCAGAAATGATGGAGTAACATGCGCGAGACAGTTCGGTCCCTATCTGCCGTGGGCGTTGGAAATTTGAGAAGAGCTGTTCCTAGTACGAGAGGACCGGAATGGACGTACCGCTGGTGCTCCAGTTATCATGCCAATGGTATAGCTGGGTAGCTAAGTACGGACGGGATAACCGCTGAAAGCATCTAAGCGGGAAGCCTCCTTCAAGACTAGATTTCCCGAGGGTTTAACCCTCCTCAAGGGCCGTCGAAGACGACGACGTTGATAGGCAAGGTGTGGAAGCACAGTAATGTGTGTAGCTAACTTGTACTAATTGCCCGTGAGACTTGACCATATAACACCCAAGAGTTTTGGAGTGTGTATGGATGAGGTTACAGCAAAAAGAGTTATGAATGCTTGTAATAAGAGTAGTTGCTTTAATCCAGTTTCCTAAATTGAAGAGTTTTGTTTTGTAAAAGACAGAAGAGTTTTGTTTGTGAATAACAAACGCACCGTTTTTCCTGGCGGTCATAGCAAGTGTGAACCACCCGAAACCATCCCGAACTCGGTAGTGAAGCCACTTAGCGCCGATGATAGTGTGGGGTCTCCCCATGTGAAAGTAGGTCATTGCCAGGGATTTGATTTACTTCAACCCTCAACAGTTTTGCTGTTGGGGGTTTTTTATTTAGTGGAGTTTTTTATTTGGTTTAGTAGTGATTGGTTTTGGATGCGATTGGTTCCGATCATCAACCCCCATGAAACGGATGTTAAATGATGTTAAATAATGATGTTAAATAATGATGTTAAATAATGATGTTAAATTAAGTCCTTATGCCATGACTGCACCGGGCATATCCGCATTAGTTAGATACATTATTACCATTGACATTGCGATTTGCGGAAGAAATGGAACTCGATTGGATTATGGAACTTGATTGAATTACCGGCTTTAGGATTAGTGACTCACCGCCCTGCGCAAATTTTAGGAATTGCGGCCTGCACCTTAGCGGTTGAACAAACTGCGGATATTGGCGACTTAACTCAACAAAATATGCACAGTTTAGGGCATGACTCACCCTTTTTAGGCTGGGAATTTAGAGGTAAAGTGACCTATACCATTGATTAATGGGCAAATTGTTTATCAGTTGCTTAAAACAAGGACCACATGATGTTAAATGGTAAAATTTTCGGGGTATTCGGGAGAGAAGAAAATGTTATTTAGTGATTTCTACGATACTAACTGGCTTAAACTCAGTGGTTATTTTGCACATCACCGTAAACGTTTTTTACAAACTTGGGATATCATCCAAGCTTTGTCGTTGCCGGAGCGTGGAACCGTATTCGACGTTGGCGGTATCGGCCCACTCGCCGCTTACTTGAATTCAGAACAAGGTTGGCAAATGAACGAATCTAAATCTGATTTGCGGGGGTCTTTGCCCTTTGATAATGCCTACTTTGATCTTGTCATCTGTACTGAGACTATAGAACACATCAAAGATGTAGATAGCCTAAAAATTATTGATCTTGAAGTATTTAATTATTCAGGGATTATTAATATGCTCTGTGAACTCAGGAGAGTGTTATCCGAACAAGGATTCTTGATTCTGACAACACCCAATGCGAACTCAATGCTTACGCTTGACAAGTGGCTATATGGGGAAGTTTTGCTTATGGATCCTCAGCATGTTCGTGAATTTACGGTACGAGATTTGAGTCGTGTAGCTATTCTGTCCGGTCTTCACATACACAGCATCTGTGTTGTTGATAGTTGGGAAGAAAGCCTTGATCCAAGTACGGCCGAAATTCGACAGTACATTTTAAATCATTTATCTTTTACCTCGGTTGACCGGGGTGACAACATTCTTGCAATTTTTTCCAAAACATGATGCGGCCATTTGGTTACCGTAAATTCGTAAATATTTTTGACCTAATTATTGGTGGTCGTCCCTTACTTGTTGATCTTAATCAGCTCCTTCAATAATCCTTCTAGTCCGCCATAGACCGAAATACTGCCCACCTTCTCGGTCACTTTTTCCAACATTTCTAGCTCTTTCAACCGTAGAGCGGTGGGATTATCTTCCATCACCTTTGCCGTATTGAGAAGAGAACGAGTGGCCGCGGTTTCTTCACGACGGCGAATTAAATTCGCCTGTGCTATTTTTTCCGCCTCCACCACCTTACTCAAAATCGTCTTCATTTCTCCAGGTAAAATGATGTCTTTTACGCCGACACTCTGTACTTCAATACCAAACCCAGTTATCTTTTTCTGAATGTGGGCAAAGACCAACTCATCAATGATATTCTTGTTTTCCAACAATTCGTCTAAAGTACGAGTACCGACCGCGGCTCGTAAACCAAATTGGAGTTCTCGATACAGATAGTCTATGGGTTGAGTCAACGTTGATTTCATCTGTAACACATCTTTGATGAGATAATTGGCTGACAAATTAATCCGTAAACCGACTTTATCCTTAGTCAAAATTTCCTGCCCCGATACTTCCATATTCTGCAACCGGGTGTCGATGGTTTCAATCACAATGTTGCGATTAAACCGCCAATACGCATGTAAGCCCGGTTTCAACATTTCTAAATACTGTCCTTCTACATACAATAATCCAAGATGATGCTCGGTAATTTCTTGAAAGTAAATAGCGGCGGCGACCTGTGGTTGAAAAATCTTCGTATGTATCAAGGTGGCCGCTTTATTCTGGGATAAGACAAAATGGGTGCTAATATCAATAATCTCAGTAGTAATCTCAACAATTCCTTTCCAATAAATAGTTCGAGTCGCCGGTGGCAAAATATCGGCCAAACGACCATTTTTGTAAACTAACGCCACTTGTTGCGGTCCCAATTCAACCTGGATGAAATAGTCAGCGATTTCTGCTGGATAATCTTTAATCAGAAAATCAGTCACGCGATGTTTAAATTCTGGTACCGAGAGATCATAGACTTCAATCGATATTTTGCGATTAAATTGCCAATACGCATGTAATCCGGGTTTCAAAACCGCCAAACACTGTCCTTCTACATACAGCAAACCAAGACGATGCTCAGTAATTTCTTGATGATAAATGGCGGCTTTAACCTGTGATTGGAGAATCTTCGAAGGAGTATGTAGCAACGTCTTCGCTTTATCCAACGGTAAGACCAAATCAGTGCTAATATTAATCACTTCAACCGTAATTTCGATAATCCCTTTCCAATAAAGAGTTCGAGTCGACGGCGACAAAATATTGGTTAAACGACCATTTTGGTAAATCAATGCCACTTGTTGCGGTCCCAATTCCACTAAGGTGAAATAACGAGAGATTTCCTCTGGATAAGTTTTTACCAGAAAATCGGTTAAGCGATGTTCAAATTCTGGCACCGAGAGGTCGTAAACTTCTACCGCTATTTTACGCGATGAACCAAAATAATGATAAGTTCCTGGGAGCAAGAACTTTTGAAAATCGCCATTTTTAAATAAGAGTCCACGCTCGTTTTTGCAGACTATAAATTCATGCCATAACAACATATTAAGTTTCTCCCTGTGATTCGAAATAGAGGACGATAATTTTGCTAAAGATGATTTTCGTTGTGATACTGAAGAAAGAAGGGAAACCAGTTTTTGACGTTGGGCCGTGAGTGCGTTGACCTCTGCTACTTTGCCTTTTTCCAAAATTTTCTGGGGTTGAGGTGGTTGCCTATTAGCAAACCAGTTAAATCCTAACATATTTAGTTCTCTAAAAGATGAGATGAATTAGTATAACCAGAGGCGGTAACCACTGGCGACCATTAATTTTATCAATG
>DZAL01000440.1 GCA_022729575.1 Thiomargarita sp. | reverse complement strand
GTTAGGGACCAGCAATAAATAGATGGTCCATTTAAACTTTTACGTAAGGGCAACCACCAGGGATTGCTTCTAAGTACTGAAGCAGAAATTTTGCGGTATTTTCCCTCACCCCCGACCCCTCTCCCAGAGGGAGAGGGGCGAAAGAAAATACGAGAAAATTTATACTTCAGTACTTACCAACAGGGACCATCTATTTATTGCTGGTCCCTTAGTGGTAAGATGGATTCAGCGAAGCGTCTCCACCGCTTTTGAAACTCAGAGACTCTGGTGGAAACTAAACTTGAAATAACGGCGAGGAACTAATAACATAACCGGCAACGAGAAAAATCACAGGGAGAACATTCATGTCATGACTAAGAAGAAACGCCAAGCGAAATTACGCTATCCCAAATTAGGAACGGACGAAGCGCTGTTCCAATTGATGACTATTAGTGGCAGTAGCATCCTGAAATTGTTGGGAATGCCCGCGGCACAAGCGGCTAATTATCGCTTTCGGGCGATTGTGCTCAAGGACAAAAAATTACAACCCGATATTGAAGGGATTCCAATTCTGCAAAGTGACCAGGGGCGAGTAATTATCGAATTTCAAGGCTATGAAGATAAATTCATTCGTTACCGACTGGCGACCGAAGTGTTTTGGAGTTGCTTGCAGGAAGAGTATGCCGGTGAAGTTCTAGCCGCTATTATCTTCACTGATCAGAAATATCAAACGGCGGCCTTACCGTTGGGCCTCTTTCCAGCGACCGCTGATTGCCAGTGGAAAGGCTGTTGGCAAGAAATTGTGCTAACAGATTACACGGAGGCTGAACTGTTGGCCATTGACCCCAAATTGGTGGTGTTGGCACCGTTTACGGTGGCGAAGCACACCGACAAGGCCGTATTATTGGAGAAGGGTTCAAACTGGCAAACCCAGGTGAAACAAGTGTTTCCCGCTCGTCAACAACCTAAAATCTTAAACATTATAGGTTTATTGATTCTCGATAGATTTTCTCAATTAACTTATCAGGAGGTCCGAACCATGTTAAATTTGGATTTAAGTAAATCGGTGGCAGTGCGCCAAGTGCGTGAGATGGCCCGAGCGAAGG
>DZAL01000017.1 GCA_022729575.1 Thiomargarita sp. | reverse complement strand
ATATTAAAATTTAGGTGCTGGATTCCTTAAACTTGACAGGTGCTAGGTTTCCTAATCCTTCCAGGCTTAGGAAACCTTGAACCTCGGTAAGTCATTGAATTTTAAGACCTCCATTAACAGGAAGGGACTACCTGTCAGGTTTACTCTCAGAATCCCTCCAAATGACTACTTAGTTTCCCCGGACAATTACCATTTTTATAGTAAGTTTAAAGTAGGATTATTAACCTTAAATTTGGCCATTCTAGCACACTTCCATCAAATTGCAAGGACTACCCGTTTTTTAGTAGTGTTCACACTCAGGACACGGACAAAAAAGTTTAGTTTAAGTTTAAGTTCTGGACACCTTTATCACCATAATAATTGTACGTTTAACAGCGCTTATTAACCTTAGTTTAGCTATTTTAACACACCTCCATTAAATTGCAAGGACTACCGGAGATTCAGGATAATTGGATATTGACCGCACTTCATCGGTGCAACGGCGGGGATTAAAAATTCTTGGAAATTTTGGTAAACCAGCCCTCACCTCGGCCCCCTCTCCCAGCAATGCCATTAAGTTAGCCGGCCAAAGAAACCTTGAAGGTCTAAAACCAGACCTTCAAGGTTAAAACCTGACCGGGGGATTCCTTAACTTAATGGCAGTGCCCCTCCCCCAGGGGGAGAGAGGAAAAAACCAGTGTTTCCGCACTCCTTCGTAACCCCCCGTCTCAACGTTGACACTGCGGACAAAAATAACTCGCTCGTTGCCCAATCTTCATCAACTGAATCGTACTACCACACTGCACACAAGGCTCACCTACTCGATCATAGACTTTCAACCACGACTTAAAATTTCCCGGTCCCCCTTCACTGTTGGTAAAATCACGTAACGTCGTCCCTCCCATCTCGATCGCCACCGTCAACACCTGTTGAATCTTCTCCACTAAACGCTGATAGCGTTTCCGACTAATTTCATGGGCTATAGTCGCTGGATGAATCCCCGCTAAAAATAAGGTCTCATTGGCATAAATATTCCCTACTCCTACCACCACATGACTATCCATAATGTAATTTTTGACCGCGGTTTGCCGTCTTTGCGCTAATTGATACAAATATTTTCCCGTCAATTCAGCCGTCAACGGCTCAGGGCCCAAAGAATTTAATAACGGATGATTTAAAATATCCGTGGTCCATAACACACAGCCAAACCGACGTGGGTCATTGTAACGTAAGCATATTTGGGGAGTAAAAACTATATCTAAATGGTCATGTTTTTGGACCGTAGCGCGAGCGGGTAACACGCGCAAACTCCCCGACATCCCCAAGTGAATCAGTAAATATCCCTCAGTACATTGAAACAATAAATATTTACCGCGACGGTTAATCTCTTGTACCTGTTGATGGGGTAAAATAGTCGCCAATGTGGGGGGGATAGGCCAACGTAAGCGGTGCTCTCGAATAATCACTCGCTTTATCACTTGGTGCTTTAAATAAGGTACCAGCCCACGACGGACTGTTTCAACTTCAGGTAACTCAGGCATGGTAATTTTGATTTTATGTGGTTAAACAGTTAATTTATTAAACTAATAACTAGATATAAGATACTAATTATTTTAAAATAGCCTTAAATTGACTGACCATTTTTGGCCAAATTGACCCATTTATTTCATAATTCAGTATCTTCTGCATAATTATAAGGGATTTGAATGAATATACACGAGTATCAAGCTAAAAAATTGTTTACTGACTATGGGATTCCCGTCCCTGCGGGATACCCGGCATTTCATGCCAAAGAAGCGGTGCAACAGGCGGAAATTTTGGGGGGATCAGCATGGATGGTCAAAGCTCAAGTCCATGCCGGTGGTCGCGGAAAAGCAGGAGGAGTGAAAAAAGCGTATTCCTTAGAAGAGGTGTCGAGCTTGGCGCAAAAGTTAATTGGTACACGATTAATCACCCATCAAACGGGCACTCAGGGCCAACCGGTTAATGGTGTCTTGATTGAACAAACCACGGCCATTAAAAGCGAGATGTATTTAAGTTTGTTGATTGACCGTAGTTGCCAACAGATTGCGGTGATTGCATCAAGTGCCGGCGGCATGGACATTGAGGAGGTCGCCACTAAAACCCCGGCAAAAATTATCACTCGTACTATCGACCCGACCGTGGGTCTGAGCGAATATCAATGCCGTGAAATAGCTTTTGCCTTGGGCCTGGATAACAATCAACGAAAACAGTTGACCACGGTGCTATTTGGATTATATCGTCTCTTTTTAGAGCAAGACCTCAGTTTAGTGGAAATCAATCCGTTAATTATTGCCGCCGATGGTAACTTACTGGCGTTGGATGCGAAAATTAATTTAGACGATAATGCCCTCTATCGTCATCCCAACTGGTCCAGTTTATACGACCCCAGCCAAGAGGATGAAAAGGAGCATCGGGCCCGACAATTCGATTTAAATTACATTGCCTTAGACGGTTATATTGCTTGTATGGTCAATGGTGCAGGACTGGCCATGGCGACGATGGATGTGATTAAACTTTACGGTGGGCAACCAGCCAATTTTCTCGATGTCGGCGGCGGCACCACCGCGGAAAAGGTCACTGAAGCCTTTAAAATTATCGTTTCCGATCAGAAGGTAAAGGCCATTTTAGTCAATATTTTTGGTGGTATCGTCCGCTGTGATTTAATAGCTCAGGGGGTTATCCACGCCATTAAAGAAACCGGGACCCCATTACCGGTGGTAGTACGATTGGAAGGGACGAATGTCGACGCCGGTAAACAGTTGCTCATGGACAGTGGGCTAACCGTCATTCCCGCCGATAATTTAGATGATGCGGCCAAGAAAGCCGTGCAAGCAGTGAGAGGATAAAACCATGAGCGTATTAGTAGATGCCAGTACTAAAGTTATCTGTCAAGGTTTTACCGGCAAACAAGGCACTTTTCACTCCGAGCAAGCCTTAGCCTACGGGACCAAATTAGTCGGCGGGGTTACTCCAGGTCGGGGCGGACAACAACATTTGGGCCTACCCATTTTTGATACCGTGCGTCAAGCCGTAGAAACCACGGGCGCGTCGGCTACTATGATTTATGTGCCAGCCCCATTTGCCGCCGATGCCATTTTGGAAGCCGCTGACGGTGGTATTACCGTCATTGCTTGTATTACCGAAGGTATTCCGATTTTGGATATGCTCAAGGTCAAAACTGCGTTACGAGACCATTATCCGCAAGTCCGCTTAATTGGACCCAACTGTCCCGGTATTATCACGCCAGGGGCTTGTAAAATTGGAATTATGCCAGGTTTCATTCATCAAGCTGGCAAAGTGGGAATTGTGTCTCGCTCTGGCACCTTGACTTATGAAGCCGTCAAGCAAACCACGGATAATGGTTTAGGACAAAGTACTTGTATTGGTATTGGTGGGGACCCGATTCCAGGGATGAATTTTGTGGATTGTTTAGAATTATTCCAACAGGATCCGGCGACCGCAGGAATAGTCATGGTAGGAGAGATTGGCGGCGCGGCGGAAGAAGCGGCGGCCGCTTATATTAAAGCCAAAGTGACTAAACCCGTAGTCGCTTATATTGCCGGTGCCACCGCTCCGCCAGGGAAGCGAATGGGACATGCGGGCGCGATTATTGCCGGTGGCAAAGGCACGGCCGCGGCTAAACTGGCAGCCTTGGAAGCGGCCGGCGTAACTATAGCTCATTCTCCTACGGAGATCGGCAAGCGTATGTTAGAATGTTTTTTATAGACTAGATTTGACAACTTTCAAAAAGTTGTCAAATCTTCCAAGCGTATTTTTTGTAACCAACTCAAAAGGAAACGTACCGTGAAAAAAATTGAAGCGATTATCAAACCTTTTCGTTTAGACGATGTCCGCGAAGCATTATCGAACATCGGGATTGCCGGCATGACTGTTACTGAGGTGAAAGGTTTTGGACGGCAAAAAGGTCATACTGAACTTTATCGTGGAGCTGAATACGTGGTAGATTTTTTACCCAAGGTGAAACTAGAAGTAGTGGTGGCCGAATCTCAAGTTGAGCAGTGCATTGACACTATCATTCAAGCGGCCCGGACCGGTAAAATTGGTGATGGTAAAATTTTTGTCACCGCCGTCGAAAAGGTTATACGAATTCGAACCGGGGAAGTGAATGAGGAGGCGATATAAGGACTTAACTTAGGATTTGACAACTCTATCACCTCACCTGATTCAGATTTGACAACTGGTCGAAAGTTGTCAACTCTTAATCACTCAGATTTGACTAAGATTTGACAACTTTGCGAAAGTTGTCAACTCTTAATCACTCAGATTTGACAACTTTGCGAAAGTTGTCAACTCTTAATCACTCAGATTTGACAACTTTGCGAAAGTTGTCAAATCTTAATCACTCAGATTTGACAACTTTGCGAAAGTTGTCAAATCTTAATTACCTGGGGGAAATATTTCAGAAAATTCCGGTGCATAAAATTGCAAATCGGTCGGCACGGGATATGACGATTCTAGTTTAAGGTAGCGGAAACTACTTTGCTTAGGTCCAATGGTACAGGCTTGTTTACTCAAAGTCAACGGTCGAAAATAGGTGGTAGTTAAAAAATTGAAGCTACCGCTTAAGTCAACTGCGAGGGCATTAATGGTGACTGTGCCATCTATGCCTTTTTCGGAGGAAGCGGTGACGTTCTCAGGGATCGGGTTAAGGAAATTGTCGGCCTCAATTTTGATCTTGCCACCGTTACCAACATTGGCTTGAGCCGAGAGTAGGCTGTGTGAGTCCATGATGAAGAGATGAGGGTGGGTGATGATGAGGTTGCCGGCATTATCATTTTCCTCTTCACCTTGGGCTTTGGCGGTGATAGTGCTGTTGAAGAGATAGAGGTGGTTGGTGACGGACAGGTGAATGTTGCCGCCGCCAGACTGGGTGGAGGCGGTAGTAATTTTGCCGTTGTTTAGAGTGGCGTCATAGGCGGTGAGGTGAATGGAGCCGGCGTTGCCGGTGCCAGTGCTTTGAGAGGTGATAATGCTATCATCTATCTCTAATTTTTCTACGTTGAGAGTGATTTTACCACCTTGGCCACTATTACGAGCATCACTGTTGATGAAACCACCTTCACGAAGGACTAAATGTTTTGCATTGATGTCAATGTTACCTGCATCTCCTTTATCACCAGAAACACTAGCCAATCCGCTAATTTTGGTGGACTTTGAAATGGTTAACGTGTCAGTGGCGGTGATGGAAATATCTCCAGCTTTACCGGATCCATAACTGTCCGAAATAATATACGCATTGCCTTGCAAGTCGAGATTTCCCGCATGGATTTGAATACTCCCTCCTGCGCCCGTTGCATCTGGTTCTACTCCTACAGAAATACTGGTTGAGAGATTTTTACCATCAATCATCCGGGCAAGGTCGTCACGCATCAAAATGGTATCAGCATTGATATTGACATTACCTGCCCGTCCTTCTCCCCAAGTGAGACCTTGAATATGTGCTCCGTCCTTTAGAAACAACTTTCCTACTTCTATAAAAATATTTCCGCCAACTCCCGTTGCACCTGCTTGAGGTGAGGAAGCTATTAAACCGCTAGTTATTTCTAATTGTGGCGTGTTGATTCGTACCTTACCGGCATCTCCGTTGGCATAAGAATTGGTGGATATAGCCGTTCTCGAAACGCCTAAATGTTCTGGTGGTTGGTCAAACAGAGAAATAGAATCTGTTGCGGTGATAGACACATCGCCTCCTTTATCGCCACCGTAGTTATCGGCCGTGATATTTGCCGCTTTGGATAACACTACTGGACCCCTAATGTACATATCAATTCCTTGTCCTCTTTCATTTCCATAACTATCTGAAAATATATAACCTGCTTCTGAGACGAAGTGCCCACCTCGAATAAATATTTTTCCTCCTCCCGCACCGTGAGTATCTACGTTACCTATCGATTGGCCATCAGTAGCTTCTCTGGTATCGTGTAAGTAATTGTCGATAACGCTAATTTTTCCCAATTTGGCAAACCGATCAATGCCAAGGCCAACCGGTTCTATCTCCGCTTCTCCCGCACTAGCGATCGAGACCAAATTAATACGGCCTTGTGGTGCATATAAATTGCCTTGCTGAATGGTTAAGTCTCCTCCGACAAGAGAGAGTGTTTGGCTCGTCCGTACTTCTAATAGACCACCTTCTTGTACCTTAATGGGCGAGGGTTGTTCACTGAGAAAACCAAAAGCCGAAGGTGCTGCCACCGTCAACAGACTTTTAGTCGGTGTACGGGCGTTAAATTCTCCGTTTGTACCTAGCTTTATCGTATCCGCCGTGGTAGCATGAAATGACCCTAACAAGTCTAAACGGGCATTTGGTCCAAAGAGGACACCATTGGGATTCATCAAGTATAAATTGGCCCCAGAAATGGTGGAACGCAAGGTGCCATCAATGTTAGAACTGGTAGGGCCTGTCACTCGGGCCAGAACGTTTTGAATACCTAACGAAGAACCCGTAAATTCAGCAGTCACGTTTGTGGGTACGTTAAAATATTCAAAACTGTGGAAGAGGTCAGGACCTACTTTTTGGCCTAATTCCTCACCAATGGTAAACTGAGAGTCGGTGATGTGAACTGGTGACCCAAGAGTGCTGTCCGTAAGCGCATCCGCCTGAAGTGGCGGGCTGAGAAGTAAGAGTAAGAATGAGTAAGCAAAGTGTTTAGTCAGCATAGTTTGTTGTTCTCCTTAATGTATAATCAGGTTGGTCCTACTGGGTAAAGCTAATTAATGTCAGGTGGATAGTGGTAGGGTAACGGTGGGCAAACAATAAGGACGTTTGCCCACCCTACCCGGGCTGACAAGCAGTTTAGTGGCAAACAAAGGAACATTTACCCACCCTACCCGGGCTACCGCCAATCTTCTAAGTGCAGTTCCTCAAACCATTGATAATCAGATAGATTAGCCGTGACTACTATCAAATCATTGACTTTGGCAATCGCAGCAATTTGACCATCTAAAAAAGGCGGAGTTTTGCCCAAGCGACTCAAACGTGTGCGTTCTTGGGCGTGCCATTCGGCGGCTTCTTTGGTATAAGCCAAAATGGGCAAGTTTGAGGTTTGTAGTTCTAATAAATATTCTTCAATCTTATCACGTTTGCGTGACGGGGGCAAACGTTGGCATCCCACCTGTAATTCATGCCAAACCACTGCCGCAGTGGCAATTTCATCTTGATGTTCCCGCAGTTTAGTTAAGATTTGCGGATTAGGGTAAGGGCGAACTACTTCTGACAGGACGTTAGTATCCACTAAATATTTCAGTTTCACCAGCTAACCTCCCGTCCTGGGCTACGGTCTCGCAAATCTTGGCAAAAGTCTTCGTCTGGTTCTAAATCCACCGGGTCAAGCCGTTGACGGAAGGCTTGGATAGCTTGCCAAACCGTTCGTGGTGATGACGGGAGTGGTTGGAATTGTTGATAGTCTTGCGGAGACACCAAGATGGCTATCACCCGGCCTTGGCGAGTCAGTTCCACCGTTTGTCCGTTTTCGACGAGACTAAGGAGGTCAGGTAAGCGGTCTGCAAGTTGCGCGAGTGAGTATTGTTTATTGTTCATAAAGGTGTTGTCAAGGTATCAAAGTCAGTTTATATTCTAAAAATGTTGTCTGAATCAGAATTGACAGAATTAAAGAATTGACAGAATTGAAACCCCAACCCATTCTGAAAATTCTAAATTCGGTCAATTCTGATTCTGACAAATAGAAGTAGAGGCTTTAGCCGGTTGGAGTAGAGGCTTTAGCCGGTGGCGGCTGGTAAATTAAACGTCGGGGAAACAGCCCAGCTAAAGCTTCTACTCCAATACCGGCTAAAGCCTCTACTCCAACGTTTTGTACCTAAAATTGGCAGGTCTGAACCAGAATTATCGGGATTAACCGATTAACAGGATATATTTCCATTTCAATCCTGGTTCAGACCGCTACATTCCCACGCGGGCGCGTGGGAACGAGAAGAAATGAGAAGAAAACGGCGTAAAGTGAGTTATGAATATAGCAACTGGAGTTTATTGAATAAGCTAATATTGCAAGAGGGTTTCGATTATCTCATTTAAAACATTGTAAGTATCTTTCAAACCATATCTGGTCGTTTTTTTCTTAGGATTAGCATGGGCGACATTGTTCCGGTGTTCTAAAATCCGTCCCGCCTGATCAAGGTAATTTTTTAACAGCGTAGTGTTAGGAAATGGACTATCCTTCAGAAGCGCCAAAATATCGGCAATTTTCCACCATTCCACACTTTTTTCAAAGTGTTCATACAGAGGGTTAGCAAACGGCAAGTTTTGCTGTTTCAGCACGGTGCCTTTTTCCTGTAAATAGTCCCTGAGAAACCGTTCAAAGGTGGCCCATAAAGCTAACACCAATAAACTCTCTATTTCTTTTAACATTTCACTCGGTTTCCCGTTTTCAACTAACAAACGCAACGCGGTCTCTTCCAAACCCGCATAGCAGGTTTGGTCCCGCAGTTCCAAGTGAAATCTGGCCAAACTCGCTTGACATTCTGGAAATTGGGCAAGGGCCATTTGGCATTTTTGTCGCTGATGACCAGGCGTTCGTTGTAATATTCGTCTGGTCACTTCCAACGCATCAGTTGCACACAAGACCATCTCCCAAGTCGCTGGTAATGGGTTAATTATGGCAGTTCCTCCTCCAATAAACCAGCACCGTTTTTAACCAAGTTAAAAAAGACCTCTTTAGTCACGGGTACCACCTGAGTTGGAATCTGTGGCCAAAGTAACAGGTACCAACCCTCGCCCTGAAACCCCCTTTCAACCGGTTCCTTAAACCCCCGGCGTTCCGTGTATATCAGGTTATCTTCGTGCAAATAAGCTAGTTCTTCATCGCGCCACGGTCCTAGTACTTCTACCACGCCCTTCCCCATCAGGAAAGTCAGTCCCTGTGGGAAAAAATCGACCAGGGACTCTTCGCCGGTGGGGGCGTCTTTCTTGAGAACGATTAACCGTTTCGAAGGGTAATCGCCCGTGGTATCGCTGACGGGATAGGGTTCCTGTATGGCAAACTTGAAATCGTCTTTTCCCCAAGTTTGCACTTGGTCGTAGAGTTGCGTCACTCGTTCTAAATATTGTTGCTGTGGCTGAGTTATTCTGATCATAACTAAAATATCTCTATTGGCGATTAAAGGGAGTTTCCAAATTCTCACGAGTTGGAGGCCGGGATAAAGGTGGCACTACCATCAGTAGGTACGTTGAAATGTTCAAAACTGGATGAACTTGTGGCCCAAGCGTGCCGTCCGTAAGCGCATCCGCCTGGAGTGGCGGGCTGAGAAGTAAGAGTAAAAATGAGTAAGCCGAATGTTTAGTCAGCATAGTGGGTTGTTTTCCTTAAGGTATAATCAGGTTAATGTATAATCAGGTTGGTCCTACTGGGTAAAGCTAATTAATGTCAGATGGATAGTGGTAGAGTAGGCAAGTGTTGATTGGCTCACTTATTCAAAGTGATGGGCTACAATAAATTTGTTGCCCCCTACTTGACTTGATGTTGCATTTCTACGCAGTTAAATTTAAGACGGTCCATAGTAAAATAATTGACAACTCATTACAATCCGGTTATCCTGTCAGACACCTTGAAAATTAGGAGGTTTCCTATGAAACCAAGTGTCTATATTGAAACTAGCGTGGTTAGTTATCTCACCGCACGCCCTAGTCGAGACCTCGTAACGGCAACATACCAACAGATTACTCGTTACTGATGGAAAAACGTTTTGCCACTTTGCGAGGAATTTGTTTCTGCCGTGGTGTTAGAAGAAGCAGCCCAAGGCGATCCTAGTGCGGCGCAACGCCGACTTGACAAATTAAGTTAGTTTACGGTTTTGCAAGTGTTACCAGAAATCCAGGAATTGGCCGAAGCCTATTTTAACGCTTTGGCGATTCCTGAAAAAGCCCGACCAGACTCCTACCACTTAGCCTTAGCCGCGTGGCACAGTATGGATTATCTGGTGTCTTGGAATTGTACCCATATCGTCAGTGGTCGAGTACGAATGAAGGTGGAAGAAATTAATACCCAATTTGGTATTCGCACTGCAATTATCTGCACTCCAGAGGAACTTATGGAGGTTTCATTATGAAAACCGATGCTATTCTTAGAGAACTTCATCAAATTCGTCGTCAAATTGAACAACGTTGCGACAATAATGGTCAAACTTATTATGAACATTTGCTAGAAGTGCAACAGGCTTATGCGTCCCGGTTGGTACGACGGCAACCGACGCCTAGATTATCAGTACCACCCACGTCCAGTTTTCATTCGTCATGAGGCTAAATATTTTAAGGATGACGAAGCCGTTAGTCAAGTCAATAGTCTGAATCAGAATTTGCAGAATTAAAGAATTGACAGAATTTAAACCCTAACCTATTCTGAAAATTCTAAAATTCGGAAAATTCTGATTCTGACAAGTAGGTAACAGGTGGGCAAACAAAAGGACGTTTACCCACCCTACACGGGCTTAACTTGACTATCCCTCGCTACACCTGGTTGTCTCTCCTTCTCGGCCTGCTGTTGCAAGAATTTCTGACGGCGTTTAAGTTGTTCGGTCCGTTCCTGCCAAAAGGCCAACTCTTGACTACGAGTCATTCCTTTCAATTCTTCCAAAATTGCGGCAGCCCCTTGATGTTGCATTTCTACACAGTTAAATTTAAGGCGGTCCATAGTGAATTACCTCCAAAGGAGAAAAAATATTAATTGCATGATACCCGTTTGATACGTTAACCGTATTATACCACGGAATTTTTTGAAAATGTACAAGGTGTCGAAAGTTCCAACTGACGATGAGTAGGCATTGAGAAACAGTCGCCAACGCTACATGTAACGCATCATTAGCATGTTTAATGTTTACTAGACACCATGTTAGCATTCAAATAGGCCTCTTTCAACTGATTGGCTTCTTCAGAAATCTCCAGCACTTCAGCTACCCGTAACATTTCGTCAAACAAACGCTGGACGGTTTCTGGTGCTTTCGCAATTTCTTCTTGTATAGTAATATTCACCTACTGTTGTACTTCTGAGGGATAACACCCCTCGAAGGGGTGTTATCCCTGCGGTTTGGCCAAACTTATTATGGGACAACTAGATAAGGATATTACTATACTATCGCGGAAGTCACTAAAGCAAAGCGTTGTTGTGTAACATCTTCAAAGAAGGCTTGACTGGCAGTCTGAAATTCTGGGTCATAGACGCCACCGAAAACGGAAGTGTCAGCGTATACACGTATTCTGGTCATATCTCAAGGTTTCTGGTTGTTGTAAGTTTGGGGTAGTGATGCACAAGGTAGCCAGGAAAATTCTAAAATTCGGTAAATTCTGATTCTGAATAAATAGAAGTAGAGGCTTTAGCCGCCGCCGGTTGGAGTAGAGGCTTTAGCCGCAATGCCATTAAGTTAAGGTTTTCGTCCCCGTCGAAAGACTTGGTGGTATTAAGGGATAACATCCCTTCGAGGGGTGTTATCCCTGTTGTCGGCAATCGACTCGAGCCATCGCGGTGGAGAGGAAAATCGCTTAACTTAATGGCATTGCGGCTAAAGCCTCTACTCCAATACCGGCTAAAGCCTCTACTCCAACGTTTCGTACCTAAAATTGGCAGGTCTGAACCAGAATTATCGGGATTAACCGATTAACAGGATATATCTCCATTTCAATCCTGGTTCAGACCGCTGCATTCCCACGCGGGCGCGTGGGAACGAGAAGAACTCATTCTGAAAATTCTGATTCTGACAAGCCGTTTAGAAATGTCTGGCGCGTCGACTCTGCATTCCCATGCGGGCGCGTGGGAACGAGGAAAAATGAGGGTCCGTTAGATGAACTGGTGACCCCAGGGTGCCGTCTGTAAGGGCCTCCGCCTGAAGTGGCGGGCTGAGAAGTAAGAGTAAGAATGAGCAAGCAGAATGTTTAGTCAGCATAGTTTGTTGTTTTCCTTAATGTTATCAGTGATGATATATTCAGTGACCTTATACGCCCACCACTCCCAACGGGCGCGGTGAAATCTCTTCGCGCCTGGGGAAATGACTAACGTGAGGGGTAATTTTCTTACTACTTTTTTGTGCCACGCCCGTAGGCAGAAAGAGACTGACCGGCGGCGCGTCCAGAAAGGTTAACTGGAGATAGTCACCTTGGAGGTCAATCTCTTCAATGACATCTCTGGTATATCGCCATAATTCCTGCCCATCGTCCTGTAAGGCGACGAGACCAATTTCGTGAAACACGAGAATGTTGCGATATTGGTCTAACCGCACGAAGGAGTGAAACCAGGAATCTAGCAAGACGCGAAAATGAATCTGCTGGTCTTCCAAGCCAATGGCCACCACTTCGCGATTAAAGCCTAACCACACTTCCGAAACGGTGGGTTGCCATAACCAATAAGGTTTTAAGCCATGTTCTTCGGCACATAAGCCGATGCCAAATTGTGGCAAGCCCTGCCATCCTAAATAGATGGTGAGGGAATAAAAGGCGTTTGGTGATTCGGCCGCTTCGCCTAATATGAGGCAACCTGCCTGACAGGTGGATAATGCCCGCTTCAGGTCGGTAGCGGTTTCCCAAGAATGCAGTTCTATATAATGTTTGCCAGCGGCTAGATACATAAGGTTAGCTTCCTTTTCCACGTTTTAAGACAATAGTAATCAGTTGATTATGATACCAGGTACTTTCTAGTTTCAGAAATCCGCCTGGCCCTGCTAATAATGATTCTCGATTTAGCCACGGCCCGTCTTGGCTGACAATATTTTGAGGGTCACCAAGAACTTGCCTCAGATGTTCGGTCAAATAAAGGCGTGAGGTTCGAGTATCATGGATGCCAATTCTTCTTAATTCTAAAAACATGCTGAAACTGCGGTCACGATTATGTTGCCTACCAGTGGCTTGGCCAAATGAGTACTGAAGCAGAAATTTTGCGGTATTTTCCCTCACCCCCGACCCCTCTCCCAGAGGGAGAGGGGCGAAAGAAAATACGAGAAAATTTATGCCTCAGTACTTAGATAATCTAATTTGCGGCCCAGGTCTGGTTTGAATTCGTTATGAGTGTCGGTTTTGGCATGTTCTTCAGAGAAACTCATGGTCGTTTGGTTGGTGAGTTATTATGAGTTGTTCTAGGTTAACTGCTAAAGTAGGTTCAAGTCAATGGTCTACGCAGACTTGTTAAGCATTCACTAATTGACGGAACTGGTCACGGTCAAGTAGGTTATGTTCGATTAAGGTTCTTCTAACTGCCAATAAGTGCGTTTGACTAACCAGGGCGCGGGGTGATAAGGATGGCACAATAATCAGCGTTTTCGTAGCAGGGTTGTTAAAAAGAACCGCCCGCTTATTTTGAAGAGTGATAATTTCTGCCGTGAAACCTAAGTGCGTCAAGAGTTTCTGGAGTTTAGCAAAAGTCAATTGATTAGACATAGTACCGTGCCTTCCCGCTAAGTTGGGTAAGAAGAGTAGTTTTATATTCCCGGAACTTTTGGATAGTGTCTATCGTTAAGAGGTTAGTCATGGGAATCTGCAATGTGAGCGGTTTTTGTTTTAAGCCATCTGGAACTTGAGATTTTTCCAAATAAGCTTGTATATAAAGCCAATATGCCTGTTTGGCAACAGCATCATACAGGATGAAAAAGACCGGTAAAAGTTCATTTCGCCAGAGATTTAAATCTTTCGTTGACACTGGAAACGTAACGCGTTGATGGTTCACTCGGTGAATATTATCAGTGGCTTTGAGTTGTAGATAAATGTGTCCGTTTTCAATTTCCCCCAGGTCATTATAGGTGAACATGATTAGGTCGTAGCCATAGTCTTTTTCTACACGTTCTACGGAACAACCATTGATCAAAATCAGATGTTCAACGTAATTGGCACTGAGGTCGGCGATAATATGTTCTCTGGTTCGTTGTTTTCGGTTGGCCATAAACCAGTTTATCGGCGGTGCTTTGAAATGTCAAGATTAATCTGCGAAAGTTGTTGTGACTCCCTGTTTGTGGTTCTCCTTAAGGTATGGCAAAGTTGACCCCTTCTTTGTAAATCCAATAATCCAGGTACCCTGGCAGGGCGTATCCATTCTGAAAATTCTAAAATTCGGTAAATTCTGATTCTGACAAATAGGTAGGGTGTATAAGCGAAGCGTCATACACCGAAACCTAAAATGGTGCATGACGCTATCGCTGATGCACCCTACGTCAGCTTTCGATTCCTTAACTTTATCTCGTTCCCACGCGCCGGCGGTCAGCCTTATACACAAGTTTTTAGGTATTTGATTTACAAAGATTTTAATAAGTATACTCGCTTGAGGTCTTTCGTTATAAATCAATCGGTTATCGAGGTGCCGCAGGACTTGTGTATAAGGCTGACCGCGGGCGCGTGGGAACGAGAAGAAGGTTTCAACTGTTGCCCACCCTACAACTCAATTAGGTCATGCAAAATGGTCACGGGCAAGCCCGGTACTTTTTTAAAGTCATCATCATTGGTAAGAAATAGATGACAACCCGTCGAGAGTGCCGTGGCTGCGTGTAAGGCATCTGGGGTTTTGAGACCCGTTTTGGCACGAAGCTGGGCGGCTTGTTCCCAAATCCTCAAGGTAGTAGGAATCAACCGCACTTCCTGCGTCTGAAGCAGCAAGGTCCGAAAGACCTTCTCTAAGACGGTATCCTCCGCACGTAATGGTTTCGTCAGTGTTTCCAACAGTACCAGTTCGCTACTAATCACTTCCAACTGGTCTTGTTGGGCCGCCAACCAAAGAGGTTTAAGCAACGTTGAATACGGTTCAATATGTTCCACGCTGTAAATAAAACCATTGGCATCTAAATACACCGACCCGGAATTGGGTAAAATTAACGTTCCCATGACTCACGTTCCTCTTGTAGATAACTAGCGACTGCCGCGGCAGTTTGGAACAAGCGATGTCCTGGGGCTTGGGCCAGAATTTCTAAGGCGGAAGGTTTTGCCGCAGAAAGTGTTACCATCGCAGGAGATTGGGGTAGCAGGACAAAGATTTCTACTGTTTCACCATATGGCAATTTAAGGCTGGTCAGGTCCAGGTTGCCGCCCGGCAATACGGTGGTTTTAAGATACATGGCGGTTTGCTGGGATTGCATCGTAATTATCTCCAAGTTTAAGGTTTAGAATTTACAGAATAGGTTAGGGTTTCAATTCTGTCAATTCTTAAATTCTGCAAATTCTGATTCTGACAAGTAGGAGTAGAGGCTTTAGCCGGTTGGAGTAGAGGCTTTAGCCGCAATGCCATTAAGTTAAGCTAAAGTTACGGCGTTGGAGTCCAAATCTTCAGATTTGGCAACGCCGTCTTACCTTAGCCAATCTCGTCCAAATCTGAAGGTTTGGACTCCAACGCGGCTTAACTTAATGGCATTGAGGCTTTAGCCGGTGGCGTCGGGGAGAACAGCCCGGCTAAAGCCTCTACTCCAATACCGGCTAAAGCCTCTACTCCAACGTTTCGTACCTAAAATTGGTAACGGTGGGCAAACAAAGGGACGTTTGCCCACCATATACAGGCTATTACCAGTATTTTGAGGAAACAGTACTGGTTTTAGCGATTTTCCAGGTATTGACTCCCGCGTAAGCAGGGGAGATGAACATGTTGAGTAGAGCCTCTGTATCAACTATATCGCTAATTATCTTGCAAACTTCTTTTTCTTTACCTTTGATCACTTTGTCATCATCATCATAGACATAATCCAGATAACAATTCGGATCTACTATTCCTTTATCATCTTTACAGAATTGTTCTGGATTGAACGAAACCTGAATAGTGGGTGACGGCTGGCAAGTGACGTTTACCGCAGTTATTACCGCTTGATTAGCCGGAACAAGATAATCATAGGTACCAGCGATACACCAATCCTGACGAGGAGAATCGTTAGCCGTCTTGCAAATTTGGCTATTCACAACTGTTATCAGTGTTTTCTTCGTATAAACGTCGTAAGCAGGAATAGCAAACGCCGCCAAAATCCCGATGATGAGAATCACAATCATCAGTTCAATCAGTGTAAAGCCTTTTTGTGTTTTGTCAAACATTTTCATGATATTCTCCTCTAAGAAGTAAGTTGTCTGAATCAGGTGGGCAAATAATAAAGATATTTACCCACCCTACATCGACTGAAAATTCTAAAATTCTGCAAATTCTGATTCTGACAAGTAGGTAACGGTGGGCAAAGCAAAGAACGTTTGCCCACGCTATACAGGCTATTTAATGACAAGAAGAGGGCACCGAAGACGGCGGTACTGGATTAAACACTCCCTCAAGAGTACAATCCCAATAGCTACCGTTATAGGCCCATCTAATCTGCTTCCCGCGAAGGTCCTCTGCAACTTGATTCCCCCCCATCGTGGCTTCCAGATAATACAGTCCAGGTGGTTCTTCTTTACCAGTAATATCGGCAACATACGCACCAGAAGTTCTCAGTTCCAATTTAGAAAGGTCGGAGGGCCAGCGTTCCATCGTTTCGTGTTCGATAAGTAGATAACGACCCATCGTACTCATCAGCGTAATTGCTTCACTTACTTTAGTACGGACTAGATAACGAGAGTAAGCAGGGATAGCAACAGCAGCCAAAATCCCGATAATCGCAACCACGATCATCAGTTCAATTAGGGTAAAACCTTTCTGCGCATGGTGGTTAAACAATTTCATAAATATATTCCTCAAAAGTTATTAGAAAAAAATGGTATGTTCTGTTAAATCGATTTTTCGTTGTCCCTTAGTTATGGTTAACGTAATAAATTCGATTTTTCCCCTTGCCAATAAAAAATAAATTTTAATTGCGCAATTAGTAAGTGAATAACTCTATGTTATTTCGTTATCCTCATACTTATGGTTAACGTGATAAATCGAGTTTTTCCCTAAATATTTTTAAAATAAATTTTTTAGTTAAGGTAGGATGGACTAAACGAAGCGTATTCACCTGAGTTTATTAATTGAATTATAAAAGTTGTGTTAAGCAAAAAAATGGGTAAAAAATCTCAAGAAATGGCAGTGGACAATCATTGACCATATATGTTATAATGCTAAATAATTTAATTAACCCAAAACTGAAATTATCCTAAATAGTTATTTTTAGGTTAAAATTTATTTTCAAACCGGTCTCAAACATAGGTTGATTGCGCTATACTTAAATGATAGAAATTAATATTTAATCTCTATTATAAATGGTCATTTATTTTGTTATTTATACTCGAGCTGTACCCTAGTTTGTTCTTCAAAAAATAAGGAGGAATTAAGTATGTACCCATTCCCTCAATGGTTGGGGGCGCTATCTGTCATCATGGTGTCCTGTATGCTTACGCCCCTCAGCCAAGCTGATGACGTTAATAATGTTACCCAAAATACGGTAGAAGTGGTCAATAGCACCTTGGCTAATCTTAAAATTAAACGGTTGGGATCAGCGGTCAAAGTACAGTATACTTTCCAAACGCAAAAGCGTACTGAGCCTTTTGATGTTTACATCGCTTTCACTAAGAATAATATTGCCAATGAACTTTGGTTTATTCCGCCCAACGGTGAATTTACTCCAACTCCTGAGCCGTACTATACCCAGATGTCCCATGACCTGGAGGAGATTGTATTAGACTTCCCGCTATCGACCGATTTAAATTTAGTGGGAGAATATCATTTTTATGCGGCTCTCTTAAAAGCGGGTACGGAAGTATCAAATCTTGCTCCCAGTGACTGGCCACTGGTAGAGTTATCTCACGATAATGTTTTTGTCAGCCGTTAGTATTCCCCATAAAGTGGAGTCGACTGACCCATCACAGTAAACTACATCAGGAGGAAGTTATGTACGCAAAAATTACTTGGCTAGTTACGATAGTCTTTAGCACTCAAACTTTAGCCATCACAACTTTAGATTTAACTCAGGGAATCACTCCCACTGCACTGGTGGCGGAATTAATTGACACTAGCGCGAGTAATATTACTTATTCTAACATTAGCTATCGTGGTGTTAACAGTGCCGCTGGAATTTTTCAGGGAGGAGATGCTGATGGTTTAGGCATTAGCCGTGGCATTCTGTTAACCTCAGGACGTGCCAGTAATGCGATTGGCCCTAATAAATGCTATAAAACCACAGCGGTTAATCAGCAACCAGGAGATGCCCAATTATCCGCCGGCAATTATGATGCCGCAGTCTTGGAATTTGACTTTGTGCCAACCGCTGACCAAATCGAATTTCAATATGTCTTTGCCTCCGAAGAGTATAACGAATTTGTTGGCACTCCTTATAACGATGTGTTTGCCTTCTTCTTAGATGGGAAAAATATTGCGTTGGTGCCGGCAACGAGCACTGAAGTGGCCATTAACACAGTCAATCTCAAAACGAATGCGCAATATTATCGCAATAATGCTTACCCTTGGCCAACTAATTGGAATGAGTATTTTAATAGTGGTTGTCGACCCGGCTCCCCAACACCTTTTCTCACTGAGTTTGACGGTTTTACCACGGTCCTAAAAGCCACCGCCAATGTCGCGCTGGGTCAAACCCATCGCCTAAAATTAGTGGTGGCCGATCGCGGTGATTATAGCTTAGACTCCGCCGTATTTATTCAAGGCAAAAGTTTTCGCGCACCTCCTCCTCCCCCACCCGTGATCCCACCGCCACTACCGGCACCCGCCAAAGTTAATTTGGTATCGTTAGATAGTAACTTGACGACGAGATTACCCAACTATAGCTGGAATGCCCTCGCCAATGCGACCAAGTATCACCTAAAAGTGGATGATGCCACGGGGACCGTGATTGACCAATGGCTCACCGCCGCCCAAGCCAATTGTGGAAGTGGTACTGGCACTTGTGCGGTCAACCCCACTAATGAATTGCTCAATGGCGCCTATCAATGGTGGGTACAAGCCGCCAATGACAGTGGTCCCGGCCCTTGGAGTGAAGTTGGGCTCTTTACGGTAGCGATTCAACCGCCGCCGCCCCCAGTGACAATCTGCACACTGTATGCAGTGGACGATCAAGATTTAAACGATTCGCAATTACTGATGATCGACCAAACGATTCAAACCGTGACCCCATTAGGCGATAAACACAGCGGTTTTGATATAGAAGCCCTTGATGCGCATCCACTGACCAAAGTACTGTATGCAGCAGCGAGTCATGATGCCAAGGAGCAATCGGGCACTCTTTACCAAATAAATAGCACTGACGGCAAGTTTACCCGACTGGGCAACTTATCGCTGGCTACCGGCGGCAAAATTGATGATATTACTGGACTGTCCTTCAATCCAGACACGAATCAATTATGGGGCTGGGCGCCGGGTAAAGGACTGTTCAAACTGACTGAGGTGAGCAATCTGTCAGCGGCGGAAATAAAATGGCCTTCTACCGATGATGTTGAAGACCTTACTTGGAATAATCAAGGCGACACGCTGTACTTAGCTAACCAGAATAAAGTCGTCCGTTATGACGGTACCGAAAGCACCCCAGTGTGTACTTTACCCAAAAGTAAGCTCATTGAATCTTTGGAGATGACCACCAATGACACTTTGTTAATCGGTCTCCATGATGATAATGTCCTCTATACCTTAGACCTGACTGTGGTTGACCCCGAAAAAGGATGTCACCCGACTCCCGTGACATTACCAGTGACGGCGGATCTGGAAGGAATGGCCTGGGTTTGCACTACTCAACCGGCTACCCAATGAGAATTTTCTCGTTCCCACGCGCTGGCGTGGGAACGAGAAATTAATCTAAAAAATAATTTTTAAATCTTAAAAAATCTCTTCCCAAAGTTTCAAGCATACTGTATAATCTGGGATTATCAATTATTTCTTAAATAGCCTTTCAGCTAAAAGCGAGCAAACACCAATGGAAGAAAATAAAAAACAAACTCTTACGACCACTCTTAAACAAATTGAAAAACAATTTGGCAAGGGAGCCGTCATGCGATTGGGCGATATGGGACCCGTACTGGCCGCGGAAACGGTTTCCACCGGTTCCTTAGGTTTAGATTTAATACTTGGCATTGGTGGTTTACCACGAGGCCGCGTGGTAGAAATCTACGGTCCTGAAGCCTCTGGTAAAACTACATTGACGTTGCATGTAGTGGCTGAAATTCAACGTAAGGGAGGAGTTGCCGCGTTTATAGATGCGGAACATGCCCTAGATAGCCAATACGCCGAAAGATTAGGGGTCAGTATCAACGAATTGCTGTTATCACAACCCAGCAGTGGTGAAGAAGCACTGGAAATTGCCGACATCTTTGTGCGGTCGGGAAGCGTTGATCTCGTCGTGATTGACTCCGTTGCCGCGTTAACCCCTAAAGCCGAGTTAGAAGGTGATATGGGAGATTCTCACATGGGCTTACAGGCGCGTTTAATGTCGCAAGCATTACGCAAACTCACTGCCAATATTAAACGTTCTAACACCTTAGTGGTTTTCATCAATCAAATTCGCATGAAAATAGGCGTTACCTGGGGTTGTTTTCAATACGACACGCCAGTAATTCTGGCCGATGGGAGCGCCGAAAGAATTGGCAAATTAGTCACCCAGCGGCAGCCGGCTAAAGTGTTATCTTACAATCGTTCAACCAGCAAATTTGAAAGTCGTCCCATTGTTAACTGGTTTGATAACGGCGAAACCAATTCTTTTTTAGAATTTCAAGTGGGTAATCATCTATTTCAGCACCAATTTGCTTGTACCGCGAATCATCGTTTACTCACGCCTACAGGTTATCAACAGGCCGGGGCACTAAAAATCGGCGGTAAATTGATGACCGCTAAAGCATTTTATGTCTCACCCATGCTCGAACAAATTCTCTGGGGCAGTTTATTGGGTAACAGTCCATTTGGACACATCACCCAAAAAGTTGCCACCTTAGCTGGCAGGACTGTGCGGTTGAGCAGTGAAACCACCAAAGTGGCTGCCGCCCTCGCCAAAAATGAAGAATTAGAAGCGGAAATAGAGGAATTAACCACGTTACTAGCTCTGGCCGAGGAACCTGCAGCCGAGGAAGTCGAAGATTCTCCTTTGACCAATTATGTGTTGATTGATCGACTGGAACCGTTAGCGATAGCGATTTGGTATTTAGACCACGGCAATTTACAACAACATGGTTGCACCATTAATTGCAAAGGGATGCGCTTGGACAAACAACGCGCCTTACTCAACTGGTTTAATCAACGTGACATCTTTCCGACCTTAGAGGCGGCACAATTTGCTTTTGCGGTGGCCGAAACCAGTAAACTGCACAAAATGATTGCGCCTTATGTCCCCGCTCATTTGGACCATAAATTATTGCCGTCGGCACTGGGATTTTTTGTGCCGCTCACCGTGAAAAAACAGCGGGTGTTGCGAGCGGTGCCGATGTCGATTTTAAAAATTCAATCCAAACTGTTAGCGAAAAAAGAACACCGTTACGATTTAGAAATTGAGGGCAATCACAACTATATGGTAGATAATGTGATTGTTCACAATTCTCCAGAAACCACTACCGGTGGTAACGCGCTGAAATTCTATGCCTCAGTGCGATTGGATATTCGTCGAATTGGGCCGGTGAAACGTGGTGAAGAGATTATTGGTAATGAAACCAAAGTTAAAGTCGTCAAAAACAAACTGGCCCCACCTTTGCGTGAAGTCACTTTTGACATCATCTATGGCGAAGGTATTTCCCGCACCGGCGAATTAGTTGATTTAGGTGTGAAATTCGACGTGGTTGATAAAGCCGGCACTTGGTATAGTTACAATGGCGAGCGTTTGGGTCAAGGCAAAGAAAATGTGCGGAATTATCTAAAAGATCATCCGGAAACCGCTAACGCCATCGAAAAACAAATTCGTGATAAAGCCCTGGTAAAACCATTGCCCGTCGCCGAGACTAATGACAATCTTGCCGTCGAGGATGAATAATTCAGAGTCGGCTGGTCAATGGGTAAAGAGGACAGTATCGTGACCGACACGCTTCTCCAAGCCATCTGTAATGCCATGGATTTTTTGTCCAGACGCGAACATACCAGTCAAGAGTTACGTCAAAAATTAACTCGTAAAGGTTTTGAGCCACAAGTCATTGAGTGGGCCTTGTTGCAGTTACGTACCGACAATCTGCTCAATGAAGACCGTTTTATCGACAGTTTTATCTATTCACGGCTGCGCAAAGGTCAAGGTCCCTTGCGGATTGAACAAGAATTACGCAAACGTGGCATTAGTAAAGAAAAGTCGAAGACCGCGCTCGACTCGTATGACCATGAATACTGGCAACAACGTGCTTGTGAAGTTCGCCAAAAACGCTTTGGTCAATCGTTACCCAAAACCCCAAGAGAGCGTGGTAAACAGATGCGCTTCTTACAATCTCGCGGTTTTACCAACGAACAAATGAGAGTGGCATTATTATCAGTAGGTTAACCACCCCAATCCCTCCTTACTCAAGGACGAGTTGGGAGTGGTTGGGAGTTACTCCAATTTGAGAATCCGTTATGATAAAGGCAACGCTATGTTTAATATTTTGCTTCAGTATGTTTGGCAGTGGCGATACGTTTGCGCTTACTGATAAAGAGCTGTTTAACAAATATTATAAAACTGCGGTAAAAGGTGATAAGACGGCACAAGCCTATCTTGGAGTTATGTATTTAGAAGGACGGGGGGTGCGTCAAAACGAGGCTGAAGCGATTAAATGGTTCCAACGCGCCGCCAAGCAACAACAGGTATTAGCCCAGTATAATTTGGGAGTGATGTATTTAGAAGGTCGTGGCATACCCCAAAATAATCAAGAAGCCTTTCGCTGGTTCCAGCAAGCCGCCAAACAAGGTGCCAGTTTAGCCCAAACTAATTTAGGTACCATGTATGAAAAAGGTCAAGGCATTCCACAGCATTATGGCAAGGCGGTGGAATGGTATCGCCAAGCGGCGGCACAAAATGAGGTTAAGGCTCAATATAACTTGGGATTGATGTATACCAGAGGTCGAGGGCTACCTAAAAGTTATACCGAAGCCATGACCTGGTTTCGCCAAGCCGCCGACCAAGGCAGTGCTGAAGCCTGGTTTAGTTTGGGACTGATGTATGAAAAAGGTCAAGGTGTGACCACTAATGTTAAAACCGCGGCCAATTGGTTCCAGCAGGCGGCAGAAAAAGGTCATGTCTTAGCGCAAAATAAATTAGGAGAAATGTATTTAACCGGCCGTGGCGTGTCTCACAGCGAAAAAACTTCAGTAAAATGGTACCAGTTAGCGGCCCAGCAAAATAATGCGGTGGCACAAAATAATTTAGGCCTGGCTTACCAAAAAGGACGTGGAGTAACCCCCAATAATAGCGAAGCTGTAAAATGGTTTTTAGCCGCCGCTCAAAATGGCAATCCCCAAGCTCAATATAATTATGGTTTAGCTTGTCAAACCGGTTGGGGAATAGCGCAAAGTGACCAAGAAGCGATTAAATGGTTTCTCACAGCCGCAGGACAAGGGGTGGTAGCGGCGCAACTAAATTTAGCGAAGTTTTATCGAAGTGGTCGCCAAGAGATCAAGCCAAATCTTAAAGAGGCAGTTAAATGGTATCGCCAAGCGGCGCAACAGGGCAATCCGGAAGCACAATTTAACTTAGGAATAGCGTATGTAGAAGGTCAAGGCGGGATCACCAAAAATCTGCAAACCGCTTTTGATTGGTTTATGAAAGCGGCTCAAAACGGACATCCCGAAGCCCAGTTTAAAGTAGCCTTAGCCTTTGCTCAAGGCGAAGGCGTGAAACCAGACCAAAAACAGGCCGCGTCGTGGTACCACCAGGCCGCTAACCAAGGTTTGGCTTTAGCCCAAAACCATTTAGGTCTGGTGTATGAAACAGGCTTAGGGCTACCTAAAAATTTAGACCAGGCGTTGCAATGGTATCGTCAAGCCGCTACTCAAGGTCTGGAATTAGCTATAGCGAATGTTAAGCGACTGAGCGCCTCTTTTCCCGCCGTCATTTCTAGCCCAATGCCCTCTAAAAATAGTCGTACCACTCCAACTAAATCATCAAACAAACTCAAGTCCAAAAAATCAAGACGGAAATAATCAAATCAAAATAATTAAGTCACCTTACGCAAGGTTAATTCAACCACCCCCTGCCCCTCCTTATTAAGGCGGGGAGTCGATTCGGCTAACGCAATTCCTTATTAAGGCGGGGAGTCGATTCGGTTAACGCAATTCCTTATTAAGGCGGGGAGTCGATTCGGTTAACGCAATTCCTTATTAAGGCGGGAAGTCGATTCGGCTAACGCAATTGGCGCATATTCCCCTCCTTAGCAAGGAGGGGTTGGGGGTGGTTGGGTTAACCGTGCGTAAGTCAACATAATCAAACCAATCTCCTTTTAATGACCACCATGTCCACTAATCATTATAACTTAGCTGAAGTCCGTGCCAAGATTGATGAGCTTGATGCACAAATTCAAGAATTAATTACTCAACGCGCTAGTTTAGCAGAGGCCGTGGCGCAGGCGAAATCTACGGAGGAGGAAACCCCAATTTTTTATCGTCCAGAGCGAGAAGCGGAAGTATTACGGAAGGTCATCGCCCGGAATCAAGGTCCGTTGTCCAATGACACCTTAATCCGCATCTTCCGTGAAATTATGTCGGAATGTTTAGCGTTACAAAAGCCGCTACAAATTGCTTTTCTGGGACCCGCAGGTACCTATTCGCAAGCGGCGGTACATAAACATTTTGGTCACACGGTACAGACGTTACCACTCCCCACCATCGAAGAAGTATTTAGAGCAGTGGAAGCGGGGACGGTCACTTATGGGGTAGTACCGGTAGAAAATTCTACCGAAGGTGGCGTTAATCAAACCCTAGATTGTTTGATTAAAACTAATTTAAAAATTGCTAGCGAAATCGAGTTACCGATTCGTCATCAGTTATTATCGAAAGTCACTGAGTTAAAAGCCGTGACGACTATTTATACTCATCCACAATCGTTGGCGCAATGTCGCTCGTGGTTAGAAACCTATTTGCCCACGGTGGCTAAAGTAACCGTCAACAGTAATGCCGAAGCCGCTCAAATCGCGGCTAAAGAAGTCGGGGCCGCGGCCATTGCCGGGGCCACGGCGGCCGAAATTTATCAACTTCAGGTATTAGCTTCGCGAATCGAAGACCATCCCAACAATACCACGCGCTTTGTCGTTATCGGTGCTCAAGAAGTGCCTCCTACCGGCAATGATAAAACTTCACTGTTGTTATCCAGTATTAACCAAGCTGGGTCCCTCTATCATCTATTATCACCGTTTGCGGAAAACCAAATCAGTTTAACTCGCATTGAATCGCGGCCCTCGCGACAAGGATTATGGGAATATGTGTTTTTTATCGATTTGGAAGGTCATATTAAAGACCCTAATGTTATCAAAGCGTTACAAGAATTAAAAACCAATACTACTCTAATTAAACATCTGGGGTCTTATCCACGAGTAGTGATTTAATTGGCAAATAGTATAAAATTCACTTAGCAATTAGTGTAACTATTTGATTTTACGAAAGCTAAAGTGACGGCGTTGGAGTCCAAAGCTTCAGCTTTGGCAACGCCATCTCACCTTGACCAGTCTCGTCCAAAGCTGAAGGTTTGGACTCCAACTCGACTTAACTTAATGGCAGCCAGGCTGAAGCCTCTAGTCCAGCGGTAAAAACTTACTGGTGTGCATAGAGTAGGTTGAGACCGGGAATAGACTTGGGTGATTTCTGGTTGCCATTTCGCACCTGTCGCTAGTAATCACACTCCTTTAGTTCTTCACTGTCTTCACCTTTGGCAATTTCTCCTTGAAACTCTCCAAGTCCTGACAACGCATGGCTTGTCGATGAAGTTGTCTCAAGACCTCTGGTTGGGTAATGCGCCGAATTTGATTGGACAATCGCTTGGGAGCTGGACCAAAACGTTCCTTGATGGCTTCTAACAACAGTTCTTGGTAGTCTTCCAACACCGTTTCTTGACGAGTTTCTTGACGAATTTGTTGCATAAGCTGTTGGACTGCCAGGGACTTGCTTAAATCTAAATTTAACATGGTACAAACCTCCTGATAACTGAGTTGACGAAATTGATTGAGTACTAATAAACCTAACACATTTAACGCTACCCGTTGTTGAGACGGGGGATAAATTTGGGTGACTTCTTGTTGCCATTTCGCACCTTTCGCCAGTAAAGTGGCTTTAGGCGTGGTCGCGGGCACCGTAAAAGGTGCTAACACGATTAACTTGGGGTCCACTTTGACCAGTTTCGCTTCGGTATAACCGCTTAACACGATTTCCTGTACACAACTGGTTAACTGGCAAGACTTCTTGTCGGTCAACAAGTTTAGAGGCAACGCGGCCTGTTGATATTTGAGGTCGGTATAGACGATACAGACTCGTACTGGCCCCGCATATTGTTCAAAGGAGCATCCCCAAAACGCTCCAGCCGCCGCGCGGTGGCGAATAAAGGGGTCTTCATAGCCTTGAAATTCAATAAAGACTCGCCCTTGTTGGCTGGCTAGGGTGGAGATACCCTGAAGATCTGGTTGCAATTTCTTTTCTTTTAACACGACGGCTTGAAAACGATAGCTGGCGGCTTCTTGGTCCGATAAGCCAAAGAGTTTTAAGAGACTCTGGCCACTGACCGTCATCAATTGCCAAAAGGCTTCGTCGGTGCCTAATTGGGTTGGTTTAGTGGATTTCATCATGGATGATTTAAAGGTATAGGTTAATTATAATATTTGGTAGTGATGAAATTTGGGTGGTAATCTGGGACTGGCAGTCCTAAACTGCGTCATCACCCACATTACTATCCCAAATCTGGTCAATTTAGGGACCACCAATAAGTAGATGGTCCATTTAAACTCTCACCTCAGGGCAACCACCAGGGATTGCTCCTACCAAAATGGACCATCTATTTCTTGGTGGTCCCTAAGGTGAGTTATAACACCTTTTCACATTCCGCAAACAGCCTATCTAAAATTCCCAATAACTCTTCCACATGTTGAATTGAAGCTGGCGTGGGATGCTTGGTAAAAACTTGCCGTTCCAGTTTGCCAAATTGCCAAAGGTCGCCGGTAGTGACTATCGCTAACACGGGAATTTCATCGGTACCGTTGATTTTTTGGCAGACGACGGCTTGTAACAAGGCTTGAGTCCAACCCTCCTCAAATTTTTCATTTTTGGCCTCTACCGTCAATAGTAAAGGTTTATAGACAGTTTTATAACCTGTGGGGTCTGGAGCCGTGACTAGGTAATCAGGAATCACGGTGAAATCCTCCGCTTGAATAGCAACATGACTAAAGAGATTTAACTGCGGATGTTGTTGCCAGGCAGTTCTCAAACAAGGCACAATAATAAACTCGGAGGTAAAAGCCTCTTTGTCTGGTTCACCGCGATGGACGAGAGAAAATTCGAATTCTTCCTTAAAACTGGGTGTGACCGAGGCCGGTGGCGTATTTTCCAAATCAATAAATTTGGCAATTCTATACGCTAAGTGATAGTGCGCTAAAATGTCTCTCGCATTGTTAAAATTATGTGGCATAATAGGTCTCCTTGGTAAAGTGATCAAGTTTTAACCGTTTGGGTTGGCGATCAACCATTGAGGTGTTGGTAGTGATGAAATCTGGGTGGTAATCTAGGACTGGCAGTCCTTTGAGGACTGCCAGTCCTGATGGCGCGACCATCCATATTTCATCACTACCGAGGCGTTGAATTGGCCAAGCCAAATATTGCTCAATTTCAAGTATAGTAATATCCTTCTCTAGTTGTCCCACCATGAGTTTGGCCAGCCAGCAGGGATAACACCCCTTCGAGGGGTGTTATCCCTCAAACATTGGCCGATTTGGTTCACAGACTCTCCAACTTTTTCTGCACTTTTTGCACCGACACCGGCACCGCCATTTTCAATTCCGGTGCAAATAGCGATACTCGCAATTCTTCTAACAGCCACCGCAATTCGGTTAATTCCGCAGTCATCGAATCTGGTTTTATTTTATCTCGTTCATACCGTTGCCAATACGCTTCCCATAACGGTGCTAATTGCGTAGCTTTTTGGGCATCTTTATGCGGATCATGGTCGAGTCGTTCTAACCGCACTTTCACCGCTTTCAAATAACGTGGTAACTGCTTTAACTGAGTCAATGAAATATCGGTGACAAATCCTTCATAAACTAGAGACTTAAGATGTTGTTTTACCTCTGGTAAAATGGCAGTCCGCGGGGCCAATTGATGCAATTGCGCCGTCAAGGTATGATACTCCTCTAATATTTTCTCCAAACAAGACACATACTCATTAGCCACCGTGATTAAACGTGGTTTCCCTTCGCTCAATCGTTGTTCAAAGGCAGTGGCGGTAGTCGGTAAGGGCGCGGCCAAAAAAATGGTATCCATTAAAGCCTGCAATAAGTCAGCTTTGAGTTGCTCGCAATGACCAATTTTAGAATATTGCAAACACAATCTGGAACTAATCGGCAATTGTTTCAACCACTTTTTAGTCGGCAACGCTAACCAAAATAATCGTCGTAACCCTCCTCGCAATTGCTGTTGCGCCGTTTGTGGATTGTCTAACACGCGCAATGCCACCGTCGTCCCTTGATCGATTAAGGTGGGAAATCCTTGCACCGGGATGCCATTCACGGTCAAGGTTACTTGCGCGGGTAACTCACCAAAATTCCAACTGGTTAAATGGTCTCGTTCTAAACCACTTTCATTGGCCACTTCCTGACGACATTCCGCACTGGCATGACTACCCCATTGTTGCTGTAATTTGGCTAAATCTCGACCCATCGCTAAAAATTGAGTTTGTGCATCGAGCAAGCGAAAATTCATTAACAGGTGTGGCGGTAACGTGTCCAAATTCCAGGTATGATTCGGTAATAGTTTACCCAAACGACGTTGACAAAATAAAGTCAGGGCTTCATACAGTGATGATTTAGGGGCTTCTAAAAAACTACCGCCTTCACGGAAACTCACTTGGGGTAAGGTGAGTGATTCCAGCGCTTCACGCGCCACGTCTGGTACTGGCACAAAGGCTTTGCGTAAAATTTTTGGTAACCCGCGTAATAATTCGATAATTTTCTCTTCCAAGAGACCTGGCACTAACCATTCAAACGGTAACGGTGACAATTGATTTAATAATGCCAACGGAATATCAACAGTAATACCATCACGCTCATGTCCTGGTTCAAAGTGGTAACTCAGCGATAATCCTACTCCATTCACCAAAAAATAGTCAGGAAAAGCCTGGGCCGTGATGTGGTCACCGGCATGTTTCATCAAATCTTCGCGACTTAAAAAGAGTAATTGCGGATTTTCACGTTCGGCCGTTTTTAACCATTTTTCAAAGGCTTTGCCGCTATAAATACCCAGTGGGAGCCGGGCCTCATAGAAGGTGAAAATTTGTTCATCATCGGCCAAAATATCTTGGCGACGAGCTTTATGCTCCAAAGCCGCAATTTCATTGACCAATTGTCGATTATGTTGAAAAAATGCGGCAGTGCAGTGATAATCTCCTTCGACCAAGGCTTTACGAATAAAAATCTCTCTGGATAAGATTGGGTCTAGGGGACCATAATTCACTTTGCGTTTGGCTACAATGGTCAACCCGTACAAGGCGACTTTTTCAAAAGCCGCCACTTGGGCGCTGGTTTTTTCCCAATGCGGTTCAAAATAATGATGCTGGCACAAATTAGCGGCGGCCGCTTCAATCCAATCGGGATTGAGTTTAGCCACGCCTCGCGCATATAAGCGAGTGGTCTCTACCAATTCCGCCGCCATTATCCATTTCGGGGGTCTTTTGAATAAATTCGACCCTGGAAAAATATGTAACTTGAGATTTCGCGTACCCAAATATTCTGAATCTGCACTACTCATTTTTTTGCCAATTGCTTTTTTCTCCTCTGGTGAAGAGCCATCGGCACTGCCGACTTTAAAGGCAATATTCCCTAGCAAGCCGCTCAATAAGGCCCGATGAATTGGTTCATACAATGCCGGTTCTTCATTGATAGTCCAGCGCATTTCTTTAATGGTAGTATATACCTGATGATGAACCTCTTGCCATTCCCGTAGTCGCAAATACGAGAGAAAATTGTCGTGGCACCAGTGTCGCAGTTTATTCTGTGACAAATGTTTAGCCTGCTCATGGAATAACTGCCAGAGTTTTAGAAAACTGAGAAAATCGGATTGCTCATCCATAAATTTTTGATGCGACGCATCGGCCGCCTGTTGTGCTTCAAATGGTCGCTCGCGCGGGTCTTGAATACTCAAAGCACTGGCAATAATCAACACTTCCTGAAGACAAGCATTCTGGTGCGCCGCTAAAATCATTCGCCCTAACCGCGGGTCAATAGGTAATTTAGCCAATTGATGACCAATTTCCGTTAACTCCCTATTCGCATCGACGGCACCTAATTCGGTCAACAAAGTGAAACCGTCGTTAATCATTTTCGAAGACGGCGGGTCAATAAACGGAAATTCATAGACATCGCCCAATCGCAACGCTAACATTTGCAAAATCACGGCGGCTAAAGAGGTGCGAAAAATTTCGGGGTCGGTATATTCCGGCCGGAGACTATAATCCTCCCCCGTATATAAGCGAATACACACCCCTGGAGCCACGCGCCCACAACGTCCTTTACGTTGGTCGGCACTGGCTCGCGAGATTTTTTCAATGGGCAAGCGTTGAATTTTATTGCGAATGCTATAACGACTGATCCGGGCCAGACCAGTATCGATCACGGCTTTGATGCGTGGCACGGTCAAAGAGGTTTCGGCCACATTAGTCGCTAAGACAATTCGTCGCCCAGTGCCTGGTTGAAACACGCGATTTTGTTCGGTGACTGACAAACGTGCATATAACGGTAACAATTCCGTGTGAGGTAGTTTATGTTTGCGTAAAGCCTCCGTGGCTTCACGAATTTCACGCTCCCCTGGCAAAAAAATTAAAATATCGCCTTGCCGGTCGTAGGCGGTAATTTCATCCACGGCATCGACCAGGCCTTCCAACAGTTGTCGGTCTTCCTCGTCTTCATCATGGCTAATGAGGGGGCGATAACGCACTTCTACGGGATAAGTCCGTCCTTCCACGGCCACCACGGGGGCGTTGCCAAAGTGTTCAGAAAAATGTTGGGTATCTATGGTCGCCGAAGTGATAATCAGTTTTAAATCCGGTCGTTTCGGTAATAATTGACTCAAATAGCCTAAAATAAAATCAATGTTCAAACTGCGCTCATGGGCTTCGTCCACGATCAAGGTATCATAAGCCTCCAGCAATCGGTCATTTTGAGTTTCGGCTAACAACATGCCATCAGTCATGAATTTGATGTAAGTGTTAGCACTCACCCGGTCACTGAAGCGAACTTTGAAACCAACGGCCTGGCCTAACGGACTATCGAGTTCACTGGCCACGCGACTAGCCACTGTTCGTGCGGCAATTCGTCGTGGTTGAGTACACCCAATCATGCCCGTTACGCCTCGTCCTAACGTTAAACAAATTTTCGGCAATTGGGTGGTTTTGCCGGAGCCGGTTTCGCCGGCCACAATGACCACTTGATTAGCGGCAATCGTCGCGGCAATCATTTCCCGTTGGTCACTGATAGGTAAATCGTCAGGAAAGTTCGGTTTCGGTAAATTAGCGGCGCGGCGATAACGTCGTTTCAGAGAATGGTCTATCTCTTCGGCTAATTGAGTAAACTCCCGCTCCTCGGTGTCTGAAGCGGATTTAAGTTTAGATTTCAAGTCACGCAGACGTTTTTGTAAACGAGATTGGTCATCGCGCATGACTTCACTACATAGGTCAGTCAGCAGTTGTAGGTCTTTAGTGGTCATAGATATTATGGAGGTTATGATTGGCTTATAAAACTCCGCTTGGTACTCCTGGCTGGGTTGACTGGGTTGAGAAACGACCATAACCTCTATACTATACTTCTACCCAATGACAGTGCATTTGAAGCGAACTGGCAGTATTCGAAATCGAGGCTAAACAAGCGTTGGCCCGTTCTACTGGCAAATAAGCCGCAATGTGAATTAAGTAATGAATTTCACCCTTTGGTGCATGAATTCTTTCCGCATTTAATCGCACTATGTTTGCCTGGAAACTCATTAATACTTCGGTCAGTTGTGTTAACAACCCAGGATGGTCGGCCCCTTGTAACGTAATTTGATGAGTAATTTTCGCATTTGGTGCCTGACGAGAAGACAACTTAAACGGTGTCACTTTCAAATCGGCCCCGGCCAACTCTGGTAAACTACGCAAACGAGATTCCAGCGTCGGCGCATTGACCAAAGAATCACAAACTGAAGTAAACTCTGCACCAGTGCCTAATATCGAAAACGAAGTATCGCCAAAATTAACCCCTAAATCAAATAAGCTACCCGTAATAGCCGCAATCAAGCCAGTTTTATCTGGACAAAAAATGGAAATCAAAAGTGTATGAGTCATAAATTAATTTAGTTAAGTTGATTAATTGGTTAATTTGTTTGCAAGAATGAATAAAAGAATATATTATACACTAAATACTATTGCATTGCTGACAATCAATGATAGAATTTTTGTGATAATCCTAAATGTTAACTCAAACTAAAGTAGATTAATATGTTACACCTCAGTGATATTCTCATAGAACATTATGAAATACAATCTTTTGAAGAGTTAGTGAAATTAGTCTCCGTCGCCAAACAAAATGGTGAACGCTTTTTTCGTATGGATGTACGTCCCCCTTTTCCTGATACTCCTGACAATTGGGAAGATCGCTTAGAAGGAGCCTTTTACTAATATGTGGTGGCAAGAAGAAACTAAAACAACCCCAACCGTTATGGCCTCAACTGTAGTGGATGTAGTGTATGACATGAATTGCCCTGGTCTCCCAGTTGATCATGCGTATGCCTTATCGCAAGCCATTCAACAAGCCTTACCCTGGTTTGCACAGGAACCGCAGGCGGGGTTACATTTAATTCATGGTGGCGAATCCGGTCACGGCTGGCAGCGTCCTAACACGCCAGATAGTGTACTTTATTTATCACGTCGTACTAAATTGATCTTACGATTACCTCAACATCGGATAACGGATGCTCAAACTTTGACGGGTCTGACACTAGATATTGCCAATTATCCTCTGCAAGTCGGTACTGCCAGGACCAAAGTATTGAAACCTATGCCTGTATTATTTTCTCGACATCTGCGAGCTCATCGTGAAGAAGAAGAGGAAATGTTTTTACAAGGCATCGTGGCGCAGTTGCAACAACTGAACATTCCAGGTCGTAAAATTCTATGCGGTAAAACTTCTCAATTGAGAATCCCCGACGGTGAGATATTTACCCGTAGTCTAATGGTAGCTGCTTTGACTCCGCCAGAATCGCTGACCTTGCAACAACACGGGTTAGGTGACAGTAAAATAATGGGCTGTGGTTTATTTGTGCCGCAAAAGGATATTAAATCAGTAAGGCAGGGGAGTGAAACGGAATAAATTATTTCTAGTTGTCCCACCATGAGTTTGGCCAGCCAGCAGGGATAACACCCCTCGAAGGGGTGTTATCCCTCAGATTTCAAGTAAGTACTGAAGCATACCTTTCAACTGAAGTGAGCAAGTTGAAAGCCATGGTTAAACAGGCCCGCCCACTCAAATAAATTATTCAACACTTTACTTCAAACTCACTCCAGGTAAACACCATCGCGCCAATGAAAAGTCTCCCACATCCCATTCCATATCAAGGTAGCAAGCGCAACTTAGCTCATCTGATTTTGAATTATTTTCCAAACGAGATTGACGGCTTGATTGAACCCTTTGCCGGGTCTGCCGCAATAAGTATTGCCGCCGCGACACGTCAGTTAGCAAATACTTACTGGCTTAACGACTTGAATAAGCCCCTGTCCGAATTATTACGCCTCATCGTGGAATCTCCAGAGGAGATTGCGTCATATTATGAACGAATTTGGCAGGAACAAGCGAATGATTCTATTGAACACTATTATAAAATCCGTGACGAGTTTAACCGCACACCAGACCCGCGACTGTTTTTGTACTTGTTGGCGCGATGTGTTAAAGGTTCGGTGCGTTATAATTCAGAAGGTCGGTTTAACCAAAGTCCAGATAAGAGACGACAGGGAACTCGACCAGAAACTATGCGTGCCAACATTTATGGTATGTCAGTCTTGTTAAAAGATAAATCTCAGTTTACGGCCCTAGACTATCGAGCAGTTTTGCGCAAAGTGAGAGTCAATGACCTGGTGTATATGGATCCTCCTTATCAAGGGATATGCGGGAATCACGATTCGCGTTATTGGTCGGGCATTGACCATGAGGCTTTAGTTATTGCCCTGGCCCAGTTAAATTCCAGAGGAATTTCTTATATCCTCAGCTACGATGGTCGTAGAGGAGATAAGATTTTTGGGGAATTGCTCCCCTCATCCCTTCATCTTACCCGTGTGGAATTGAAAGCTGGACGTTCGAGTCAATCCACCTTGCTTGGGCGTGATGAGGTGACTTATGAGTCTTTATATCTTTCTCGTGCTTTGACTAATAGGCTGACCGCCCATAAGCATACCGAGGGTCGAAAGTCTCGCGCACCAGCCGGTTCACGCAAAAAATTATCAGTCGTACAACAAAAAAAGACTCTACATGCCACCAAATCAAATAGAAAACCTCCTGAAAGGAATTTTGAAACAATACCAAGACTCTTTTAGTAATAAAATTTATAAAGAGGAGAATGATGACCATGACCCCCTGATGGATGTCTTTGGTATTACCCCTAGCCTAAAGAGAGAAAACCGACAATATTGGGGAAGAGAACTTGGAATGTGTTGGCAACGTCTTGTCACAGAGATTTTTCAAGCGAATTGTTCAGACTATCAACCGGCGTTGAAGATTGGAAATGATGAACTTTGTGACTGCATTGTTGGAGCAGATGCCATTGATACTAAATACAGAATCGGTTCAGGAGATTCAGGGACACTAAAGAAGTTTAAGCAGTACGGTAACTCGTTGCTGGAAAAGGGCCTAAGACCGGTCTTAGTGATTGTTCGAAAAGACAATCTACCTGCCGCTATTACCGCTTGCCATAATATGGGGAAATGGGAGGTACTGCAAGGTCAAAAGAGTTTCAGATATATTTATGAGAAAAGTGGTTTTGATTTACTCGCTACTTTTGATAAATTTTCGAAAACAAAGGAGTTTTACATTACGCGATGAAGACTAAAAAACGATTACAACTCTTACATGGCGATTGCCGGGAAATTTTGGCATCACTTAACGAAAACAGTATTTCTTGTGTCATCACCGACCCACCCTATAATTATGAATTTATCGGTAGAAATTGGGACCATGACGAAATACAAAGACGGATGGAACGTATTCAAGACAGTTCCACTCTGGTAAAAAATATCCCTTATGGCAGTGGCCTCGCCGGCGGAGTTCGGAATGAGCGGTGGTATAAACGCAACCGGGAAAATGTAGTGCAGTATATTGAATGGGCGAAAGAGTGGTCAAATGAACTGGTGCGCGTCTGTAAACCTGGGGCGGTAGTTGCCGTGTTCAGTAGCACCAGAACCTTGGCTCATGTGCAGGTAGCTCTTGAGGAGGCTGGATTCTATGCCAGGGATGTGCTGGTTTACCGACGACATTCAGGTATCCCAAAAGGTTTGAATATCGAAAAGAAACTGGATAAACTTGGCGATTCAAATGCTCATCAATGGAAGGGGTGGCATACTTGCTTAAGAAATGAATGGGAAGCTATTGTGGTCGTGCAAAAACCTTTGATAAATAATTACCTGGAGACTATCCAAAATACCGGCTTAGGTCCTTTCAAAGCCACCCTTCCTGATGGTTCGTTTCAGTCAAATATCTTGGAAGGTTTTTCAAAAGGCCCTGAGGAAAAACTTGATGAGCATTGCACCATTAAACCTATTTCGCTAATTAGAAAACTGCTTGAACTCTTTTTACCCACTGATGATGAGCATGTGGTGCTTGACCCGTTTGCGGGAACAGGGACCACTTTAGTTGCCGCACTGGAATTGGGTTATCAGGCCATTGGTATTGAAATTGAGGAAAGGTACCTCAAGGTTATTCGGCAGCGTGTGAGTGAGGATTTATTTACAGCAATGTCTATTTTATGATAGGATGGTTTCGGTTAGTTTCTATTGAGTGGAATTTGGTGGGCCAGGCTTCGCTTTGGCTCACCCTACTTAACTTGCCAATTTAAAATTGGTGGTGATGAAATGTGGGTGATGACGTGGTTTAGGACTGCCGGTCCTAAGTTCTCATCCAGATTTCATCACTACCGAAATTCGAATCACCTGGTTGGAGTTCATTGGCACTCACTCCAACCTATAACTACAACAGTGCGTAAGGTTTGCTATTTAACCAACCTTAGAGGTACCCATGACCAAGGCATCTCTGCCGCCAGGCTTTAGCCTGTGCCAAGTTTTAGAAGGACATACGGAAACCATTAATGGTTTAGACTTTTCTCCAGACGGTGAGATTCTGGCCTCGTCATCGTTTGATGGCAGTGTTATTTTATGGAAAATGGCCAGCGGTAAATTACAGCAACGGTTACTTTCCCCCTCCCCGTCGAGTTATCCGCGAATCGTTAAATTTTCACCAGGGGGAGAATGGTTAGCGGTAGGAAGCAGTGATAAAAATATTCAACTGTGGAGTTACGATAACTTAAACCAAATCGCCAAATTAGAGCGAATCTTGCTTAATCATGTGGGTAGTGTCAATACGGTAGCCTGGTCCCCAGATAGTCGTTGGTTAGCGTCGGGCTCGGAAGATAGTACCGTGGTGTTGTGGAATACCCACACTTGGCAATTACAAAAGACTTTGACCGGACATTCTCATCATGTCAATACCTTAGCATTTTCGCCCGATGGTCAATGGTTGGCTTCCGGGGCGGACGATAAATTGATTCGTCTGTGGAATCTCGCCACCGGCCAAGTACAACGCACGTTAAAAGGACATGCGGGAATGGTCTTCAGTGTGGTGTTTACGCCGCTCCATCCTTGGTTATTATCAGCCGCCAGCGATAAAACCATTCGGGTTTGGGATTTAGACAGTGGCCGACCATTACGAGTCTTGGAAGGTCACACCGACGCGGTTTATCATCTCGCCCTGTCTCATGATGGTCAATTGTTGGCTTCCAAAAGTGACGATGATACTATTCGATTGTGGCGCGGTTCGGCCACGGCTCAATTGAGTGTCTTAGTTGAGCCTAGTGAGCCGCAATTATGGTTAGGTGGATTATGTTTTCATCCACAACAACCTTGGTTAGCGACCTTGGGACAGCGGGACCGCATTATTCAACTGTGGCAACTAGATATTAACGCTATTCTAGCCCATCAACCAGTTAAAACTAGCATTACTAACCAGTTAAGCAAATGGTTTAGCAAAATTCGGCAATTGACTACCACCACTTCCTCAGTTGGTCATCCTCCAGACGTGCCATCCCATTTATCCACGCCGTCGGTGTCTCCCAGCGTCCATTATACCACGGCTAAAATTGCCTTAGTTGGGGATAGTGGGGTTGGGAAAACTGGACTAGGTTGGCGCATTGCTCATGGTTATTTTAAAGAACATCCTTCGACGCATGGTCAACAATTTTGGGTGATTGATGATTTAGGGGCCACTCGTGGTGATGGGACTGAATGTGAAGCCGTGTTATGGGATTTGGCGGGACAACCGGATTATCGCTTGATTCATGCGCTATTTTTAGATACCGTGGATTTAGCGTTAGTGATGTTTGACCCCACTCATCAACAAGAGCCATTGAAAGGCGTGGAATATTGGTTAAATCAATTACATCATCAGGGGAGCCATAAACCAGGGCAAAGTTTATTAGTGGGCGCCCGAGTGGACCGCGGGGTAGCGACTTTGACCGCAGAGGAGTTACAACAGTTTTGCCAACATCATGGCGTTACTCATGGTTATTGGTTGACCAGTGCTTTGACGGGAGAAGGTTTACCCGAGTTGATGCAACGGATTCAACAAGCTATTCATTGGGAGGAGATGACCGCCACGGTGACGACTTTAACGTTTCGGCGCATAAAGGAATTTGTCTTAGCACTTAAAGAAGAGGGGCACCAGTCGAAAGTATTATGGAGTCCGGCGGTACTGCGTAGTCAATTAGAACCACTGGATCCGACTTGGCAATTTACGGAGGCGGAATTACTAACCGCATTGCAACATTTGGCCAATCATGGTTACGTGACGTTGTTACGTAGTTCAGCAGGAGAGCGTTGGGTATTATTAGCGCCAGAATTATTGATTAATTTAGCGTCCTCTTTGATTTTAGAAGCGCGTCGAAATGAGAAGGGTTTAGGCGCGTTAGAGGAGGCTAAAGTGTTGCAAGGTAATTACTGCTTACCAGAGTTAAGCAAACTCTCAGTATCAGAACAAGAAATTTTACTGGATGCGGCATTAGTGTTATTCTTAGAGCATACGGTATGTGTGCGTCAAACGATTAATAGTCAAATTTTTTTGGTCTTTCCTAGTCTGATTAATCAGAAACGACCCGCGATCGATAAAATAGCCACCATCGATGATATTTCTTATACTATCATTGGAGCCGTAGAAAATATTTATGCCTCGTTAGTGGTATTGCTGGGTTATACTCATGCGTTTACCCGGGTCCAACAGTGGCAAAATCAGGCACAATATGAGATTGGCAATCAGGAATTATGCGGTTTTCGAAAAGTGGAGGAGCGGGAAGGCGAGTTAGAATTGGTGTTATATTTTAGTCAGCAAACGCAACCGCGGAATCGGGGGTTATTTCGCAGTCTAGTGGAACGTTTTTTACAAGGACGTGAGGTGACAGTGACGGCTTATCTACCGGTGGTCTGTAGCGTTTGTGGGTATCAGCAAGAACGGACTGAAGTGACGAAACGATTGAAAACCAACAAATGGTTCATGTTTTGTGGCGAGTGTGGAAGTAAAATCAAATTGACTTCAGCGGAAACCGGTACTCTCCTTAACCATAGTGAGCGCGAAGTTTTGGAATCTGAACAATCGTTAGCGTATGGACGTGCCCAATTTGCGAAAGCCTTAGTGTGGGTTAAAAGTTATTTACGAGACCGGATTCCTTCGACCGCGGTACCTAGTTGTTTTATCAGTTATGCCTGGGGAGTGCCGGCGCATGAGCAGTGGGTGAGAAAGTTTGCGGAGGATATGTTAGATGCTGGCATTGAAGTGATTTTAGATGATTGGGATAATTCGATCATTGGTTCCAGTGTTCCTCGTTTTATTAGTCGGTTGGAAAATTGTGATTTTATTGTGGTAGTGGGGACACCGTTATTTTTGCAAAAATATCAAAACAAAGTTTCGGCGACGGGGAGTGTGGTGGCGGCGGAAGTGGATTTAATTGCACAACGCTTAATTCGTACTGAAAAGGAGAAAAGTTCAGTCTTGCCATTATTGTTAAAAAGTGAAGATTGGCAAGCGTTACCGGCGCTATTGCGAGGTCGTTCGTATGCCGATTTTCGGGATAAAAATTTTTATTTTATGCGTTTGTTTGACTTGTTATTAACTATTTATCGTATCGACTTTCGTGAAGCCGCAGTACGAGATTTACGAGAGGAGTTGCGGCTGGCGGCTCAACGAGGAGTTTAGGAGGTAGCCAGGCAACTAGGGGCACGCTTGGTGCTCCTGGGTAGAGGTGGTAATTTCATAGTTTCCCTCTGGTGGTTCGTTATCTCAAATTAAACCGGATAGGTCTTGAAGACCGGTCCGGTTTGGGTAGTCCCTCCAAGATAATGGATACCTTAAAATTCAATGAATTACCAAGGTTCAAAGTTTCCTAAACCTCAAAGGTTTAGGAAACTTAGCATCTACCAGATTTAGGAATCTGCGATCCAGACGGTAGCGGTAGTAGCGGTGGGGTGTATAAGCGAAGCGTCATACACCACTGCGGTTAATACCTCCATTAGCTGGTAGGGACTACCCCGGTTTGAGCATCACATCTACTTACGGGAAGAACGTGTCTTGGCGACTCCCTTTGTCAACTGCGTCGAGGTTTTTTGGTGGAGATATTCTTCAATCTCGGCCACAGTCAAATCCGTCAAGCGTTCTTGAATCGATAGCCCGCTCAATCGTTCCTGGGCCGTTAAGCCAACGAATCGTTCCTCCACGGGCAGTTTTGCGATATATGCCTGAAGCCGTTGTTTCCCCATGAATATTACTTGTTCGGGAGTTGGTGCTTGTTTCATAAATTCTTCTCCTGTGTCAGAAAACCAATATGTTTGTAAGGCCACTAAAAGACATTCTAATGCTTCCGTCAACCAAGTTAAACCTGCTTGTTCCACCGTGATAAACGCTTTACGTTTCTCTTTGCGACGACTGGCAAAGGTCTTAATGAAGGCGTTATGTGGTTCGGCAGATAAGTCGTTTAAAGAGAGTAAAGTAATTGAACGCAGTGCGCGAGCTTGACTGCGATAGACCCCCGCTAGTTTGGTGCTGACATAGCCCCATTCAGTTAGCGTTTCGCCCCGTGGCGTTTTGGCACTCACCAAAAAGGTTTGGACCTCGGTTGCCGTCACTAATTTGGCACGCTTATAAATGGTGTCATAAGATAAGGTTTGTAAAAAGGCCTCTTCATTGATGGATTCGGTATATTTAAATTCGATCAGAATATGACTGGCTAGGCTATCGCGAATGCCATCTGGTAATCGTAAGCGTTGTTCCGCCGTCCACTGCGGCAAATCGCGTCGTAGCAAGAGAATATCGGCTTCTGGGGGCTTACTCAGTAGGGGTAAGTCCGTATAAACCTGAATCCCAACGGGCGACAGTAACTCTTCCAACAAGGTGGCTAGTAAACGATGCCACAATGTGGCTGGTGGTGCTGCTGAATTATGGTTGGTCATAGGTGATTTCTTTGGTGGGTTGGGAACGAGAACAGCCTTCTTTCATAGTCCTCATTTAATCAACTCAATTATAATTCAAGACCGCAGAGAAAGCATTCGAGATTTCACTTAGATTGCTTCACTACCCATCAACATTTTTCTGTAAACTGGAAATTGGCTAATTTTACCCCGGCAGCGGGGTCAGTTTTTTCAATAACTCAATAATTTCAGTCAAATGAGCAATTTCTTTATCTTTTTGTTCCAGCAATTGAGTCTTTTGTTCAATCACTAACCGTGCCTTTTCTAGTTCAGGTTCCAGGTTGGAAGTAGTCGTACAGGAAGAGCTGACTAATTGATAATTGGCGGTAGAGCTATGAATAAAGAATATACTTCTATCAAAGTTAAGTAAAGCGGCTAAATCTACTTCCAATACTTGGGCAATTTGTTTCAACCGCGACCATTTCGGATCGGTCTTTCCTTGTTCGATACTGGCATAAGCATTGAGTGAGATATTCAGCAATTCGGCCATAGTTTCTTGATTCCAACCTTTTAAATGTCGCAGATAACGAATGTTTTCATGAGGTTCTTTCATAACTATACCAAGTGGGATTGTGAAAAAATACCTGTAAAAGTGGTAAAAAATACCCGTGAGACTGGGTGGACAAATCAAGTAAATGAGTTATGATAAGGGAGTGTGAAAATGTTGTCAAGTAGTTTTTATACTAAACAAATAGGGAGGGTGCGACAAGGTCTATAGAGGTCATTCCGTTAAAGGATGAATGAGACATCGGGTAGTGATTAAACCTCGCAGGTCTCGAAGACCTGCGAGGTTTGGCACCGAGGTTATCTCTATCTGGTGTTTCACTATCATTACTTTGATCACACGCCCCAAAATGTTCTAAATTGTTGTTCAATACGAGAGGTATTTTTATGAAGTACAAGCTAAGGGGCTGTATTTTCAGCCTATTTTGGTTATTCACGCTATTATTACAGGGACAAGTGGCGTGGGCGGAAACAGACTTATTGAATTTGTCCGCCTATCAGGAGGCATCGACTCCAGAGTATGGAGAAAATGTGTTAGTGGGTCAGGATGAGAAAAGTGGGGTTAAGTATCTGACCTTTGGGAAAGAAGCGGGTAGTACCGGGCGTTTGAAGTTTCCAGTGAGCTTATCGGGTGATTTTGATGTAGTGGTCAAAGTCAAACCTGATTACTTTGGAGTTGGAGAAGCGTTTTTTCTAACTGCTGATGAGTATAAAATTAAGGTCGGTTTCTATTTGACTGGTGCTATTGAATTTCAGGATGGCAGTAACACTGGGTCTGGGGATGGTAGCAACGCTTGGAAAATGGGCACGACAAATACCTTAAAACTCTCGGTCTCTGGAAATGTTGCCAAACTGTATGTCAACGATGTGTTTTATCAGCAGTTGACCTTGAAAGCAGACTTAACTTATACCCAGTTGTTATACCAGGGCCAGAATAGCCAACTCTATCAGGTAATTCTGGGAGGCTCTGGTGGAAGCGCACAACCTCCCGTTACAGGGGCCCAAACGGATTTGTTAAATTTGTCAGCCTACCAAGAAGCTACGACTCCATTGTATGGAGAGAATGTGTTGGTAAGTCAGGATGAGAAGACCGAGATAAAGTGGTTAACCGGCGGGAAAGAAGCGGATAGTACCGGGCGTTTAAAATTCCCAGTGAACTTGTCAGGTGATTTTGAAGTGGTGGTCAAAGTCAATCCTTATGATTGGCAAGAATTTTTTCTGACTGCTGATGAGTATAGAATTAAAATCGGTTTCTCTCGGTATGGTGGTGTTGGACTTCAAGCTGGCAGTGACACTGATTCTTGGGACGCTAGCAGTGCCTGGATGAATAGCACAACGAATACCTTAAAACTCTCGGTCTCCGAAAATGTTGCCAAAGTGTATGTCAACGATGTCTTTTCTCAGAAATTGACCTTAAAAGCGGGTTTGACTTATACCCAATTGCTATACGAGGGACTTGACCAGGATAGCAAACTCTACAAGTTGAAAGTGGGTAAAACTTCGACCACGACCACAACTCCAGTCAGCACCGTCAAGCCTTGCGGTTGTCCATCACTTGGTAAAGGTCACGCGACTGATGCTAACGGCAAATCTGTTACCACTGAGACCAAACATGAAGCCGGCATTTCGGTCAATAGCCAACCGCCAGCCACCCAGGTCAAGCAAAAATTATCTGATACGGTGGACGTTATAGGCAACATCATTGTGGACCCAGTGGATATTGGCCAATCAGTGGACACTTTTGTCTATGCGGCAGCCACCTTCCCTGGTTCCAGTGCGGTCTCCTATTACATGTTAGGCCCCGGCTTAACTATCCTCGCGTGGAATCAGCAACCTGCTAGTTTAGTGGCTTTTTCGAGTGGAACTTTGGCAGCCGTGCAGGTGGTGCAAATGTACAGCGGGACTTTCTACTATCCAGGGACGCTGAAAGTCTTCTTTGGCTACCGTTTACCTAATGGCACGGTGATTACCAGCAGTGCGCCGATTGATATTACGATAGAACAATAATGACCAGGACCAGGACCATGAGTACCAAGCGGAGCTTGGTCCGTGACCTAGCAAAGCTTCGCTTTGAACTCCTGAACCATTACCACCACCGCGTCCATACCACATTCCCACGCTGCTGGTGTGCATAGGGTAACCTTGATAAGGAGGGGAGTACGCGACACTACCTGAGCGGTGCCCTTAGCGATTTGACAACCTATGATCGATTGTCAAATCGATTAAACCTTTAAATCAAAGCCTGCCGCCGTCTTTCCATCATCTGAGCGACAATGGGGCGGAAAATAATTTGAATAGCAAACCCCATCTTGCCACCTGGCACTACCAACGTATTAGGACGAGACATGAATGAATCGTGAATCATTGAGAGTAAATAGGTATAATCTTGCTCACGATATTTGTTGAAACGAATAACCACTAAACTTTCATCAGCGGAAGGAATATCACGCGCAATAAAAGGGTTAGAGGTATCCACCAACGGCACTCGTTGAAAGTTAACGTGGCTGTGAGTAAATTGTGGCACAATGTGTTTCACATAATCTGGCATTCGCCGCAAAATAGTATTCGTCACTTCTTCAGGAGAATAGCCGCGCTCGGCCACATCGCGGCTGATTTTCTGAATCCACTCTAAGTTGATACTGGGAACCACCCCCACCAGCAAGTCAACAAACTGTTCTACATTCTCTTTTTCCGTGACGACTCCACCATGTAAGCCCTCATAAAACAGTACATCGGTGTTTTCTGGCACGGGCTCCCATGGCGTAAACGTACCAGGATCCTGGCCATAAGGCATAGATTCCTCCTCATTGTGCAAGTATTTACGTATCATACCCGCACCACTACGAGAATACTGACGAAAGAGGTCTTCTAAGCGGTCAAATATATTAGCTTCTGGTCCAAAGTGACTTAAACTTTTGCCGTCGGCTTCAAAAGATTTTACGGCCTCTTTCATTTCTTGGCGGTTGTAGCGATGAAAACTATCTCCTTCCACAATAGAGGGAGTCACATTGAGACGACGAAAAATGTCTTCAAAGGCTTTTTTAACGGTGGTGGTGCCGGCCCCAGAAGAGCCGGTCACCGCAATAATGGGGTGTTTAACTGACATAATTCACTCCTAGATGGTTGCTAAATACAAAATAATTCATATTTGTTCTGAGGGGGTGTGGTTTGGTAATAGTTACTCAACCATTTCCTGTACTCGTATATTCATGGATTAGGAAATACAACTTCATTCTGTCATTCCAAAAGTCTGATTGATTGCGCTTAGGGGAGTTAGCAAATAATTATATAAATTGTTGATTTATAAATAAATACCAAGATATTTTGCACCAACCTATTCTCGTAAAATCAATTGGCTACTCACTTCACTGCATAAATCCTAACTCTATTATTATAGAGCAGACCGATTGACCTGTGAACAAATTAATTATGTTCATTAAATATTTTATTAATGTATAAATTTTAGTTATGTATAAACCAAATCTAAAAAATATTAGCAACCAATTATAACTCACCTTACGCACGGTTAACTCAACCACCCCCCGCGCCCCGGCCCCACTGCCATTAAGTAAGCCGCGTTGGAGTCCAAACCTTCAGATTTGGACGAGATTGGCTAAGGTAAGACGGCGTTGCCAAAGCTGAAGATTTTGACTCCAACGCCGTAACTTTAGCTTAACTTAATGGCATTGCCCCCCGGCCCCTCCTTGTTAAGGGAGTATGCGCCAACTAAGTTGACAGGGTGTACTCCCCTCCTTAACAAGGCTACTCTATGCACACAAGTAGGTTTCTGCTCGTTCCCACGCGCCAGCGTGGGAATGCCGTCGGGACGCGCCAGCGTCCCTTTCCCGCAACGCTGGCGCGTTGCCCACAGCATTCCCACGCTGGCGCGTGGGAACGAGATAACTAGATAAATCAATATGTTGAAAAGTTGTGTGCATAGAGTAGCTTAACAAGGAGGGGCAGGGGGTGGTTATGCGTAAGGTGAGTTATAATTTTCATATTTTTTATGGTTGCAATTATAATAAATTATTATTAATAATATTATAAATAATATTTTTTATTATCATATTGAAAAAAATAGTCATTTATTCGTAAAAAATAAACTTTACTCCATTTACGGCCATTTGATTACTTAAAATGAGTTAATAATAAGTTAATTAAGTTAATCATGACGTGTGCTACAATAAACTAATAAGGGTATAAATTTTTTACAGCACAGACCAACTCATTTAAATACCTCATGAGTTCAAAGCGACGACCAAGCTCCCCCGCAGGTAGAGACGGACCCAAAGTTTGCAATCCACTTGACACGTTTAAATAAATTTCGGGTTGGAGGTGCCTCCTACAAAAATTTGGACTCCAGGCTAATGGGAGAATAAAGAAACTCCGGAAAATCTGGACTTCTCCTTGGTAAGAAGAGGTCCAGGCGCATTAGTGATTGAAAGTGATGGTGCCAGAATATTTAAAAGGGTTCAGGCCACTCTTTTAATTACTCGACTATCAAGTTTTTTTACTCGATGTTCAACTCGTTGGGGTTTCCTCACTCCTAGCGGCAATACCATTAAGTTAAGCGATTTCCCTCCCCACCGCAAGGGCTCGAGTCGATTGCCGAAAGCAGGGATAACACCCCTCGAAGGGGTGTTATCCATTAATACCACCAAGTTTTTCCGAACCGAAAGCCTTAACTTAATGGCATTGACTCCTGGCGGGGGGACGGGAGGTGAGGAGAGAACTCTATAAATTCAAAGTGTTATTGAAATTTATCCCCGTCAATCCCCCGTTGAGAGGGAACACACTTACTCTTTTAGTAATAAATATGACGTAATATTTTCAATGAGTTACAAAAAACTTGAGAGTCGAGTATTATGAATGGTCTTTTGGGGGCCAGGCCCAAAAACCTATTTCATCTGCGCTTTCAACACCTCCTTAAACTGAGTTAAATTCTGACAACGTAAGGCTTGTCGGAGAAGCATTTTCAACACGTCATCTTGCTGAATTTGCCGCAGTTGGCCAGATAACCATTTGGGCACCCGCCCGAAACGCTCGTCGATGGCTTCTAAAATAGTCTCCTGAATACCATTTACCAATCCTTCAGTGCGTCCTTCAGTGCGTCCTTCTGTGCGTCCTTCCGCGCGTCCTTCCGCCCGTCCTTTGGCTCGTGCCATTTCACGTACTTCGCGCACCGCTACGGATTTACTTAAATCTAAATTTAACATCGTTCTCACCTCCTGGTAAGTTAATTGAGAAAAGCGCCCCAATACTAATAAACCTAAGATATTCAAAATCTTGCGCTGTTGTCGCACTGGAAACACTTTGGTTACTTGGGTTTGCCATTTTAAGCCTTTTTCTAACAACACGAGTTTGTCAGTGTTTTTAGCTATGGTAAAGGGGGCCAGTACCACCAATTTCGGATCAATGGCTAACAACTCCGCCTCGGTGTAATTAGTTAACACGATTTCTTGCCAATCTTTACTAATTTGACTGGGAATACCCAGTTGTAGCGGAGCCAAGGGTAACGCCGCTTGTTGATATTGGTTCTCCGTAAACACAATAGCGGTCAACACGTTACCAGAATATTGCTCCTGCAAACATCCCCAAAACATCTCGGTAGCGACCCGGTAGCGAATGAATTTATCTTCATAGCCTTGAAATTCGATAATCACTCGCCCGACCTCACATTCTAAAATGGGAAAACCTTCGATATCGGGTTGTAATTTTTTATCCTTAAGGACAATGGCACGAAAGCGGTAATTGGCGGCCTGAGCGGCTGACATTCCCAGCAGTTTTAGGATACTACTGCCACTAACAGTCATTAATTGGAAAAACACTTCGTCGGTGCCTAATTTGATTTGGCGTGGTTTTTTCTGACGTTTCTTAATCATGATCTGAATTTTCTGATATTTAATTGAGCGGAAGTACAGTACCCGCAGTTGTTTAGTCCTTCCCATCTCGACACACTAAGCATTTTAGGTTATTTTTTCTCGTTCCCACGCCGAGTGTGGGAACGAGAAGAATCTGTTCCAAATCTGGTCACCCTTGATCGAGATAATTATAGATTTGACAACTTTTTGAAAGTTGTCAAATCTGCTCCAAATCTGGTCATCCTCAATAGAGGGAAAAAGAATAAAGAGTTATCTCCGGAACAACCGAAATCCCACATTGAAGAACCGAAGCTCGCGCGTGAATCCATCACGGTAGGATGCACGCAACCACCGCGCCTGATTGAACAAAGCGCCACCACGAAACACACGAGGACGGCTATCATTTTGACCTGCACATTTTAATTCTTCCCCCTTATACTTCTCCTCATACACCGAACAGGTCCACTCCCACACATTTCCAGCGGTATCACATAATCCAAACGGATTAGCACGGAAAGAACAAACTGGTGCCGTCTGTTGATTATCCCATTGACTACCACAACCATCACAATTTGCACGATTTTTCCCGATCTCATTGCCCCACCAATAATCCGTCTGCGTCCCCGCCCGAGCCGCATATTCCCATTCCACCTCCGTCGGCAAACGATATTTCTGCCCTGTCTGCTGACTTAACCATTCGGCATAAGCCGTTGCATCATCCCAAGAAACATTGATCACTGGACGATTTCCACGTCCCCAACCATTATCACTGGGCTTTTCTCGCCCCATCTGTTCCGCAAAATAGTCATATTCCTCAAACATCACTTCATGGCGACTCATTGCAAAACTTTTCACTGACACCGTGTGAACTGGCTGTTCATCACTATCACCACCACCTTGAATATCTCGCATCCGAAATTGACCGGCGGGAATGGTGACCATTTCGGGTTGTGGAAAAAGCGGTGGCGGAGGTGCTAGGTTTGCCAAGGTCACTTTTTTAGAAATGATAGCCTCATTGGCAATTAACACCTCCAACTGTTCTTCACGCTTCCCAGCCACTTTAATCTCAATCCGATGCTTGCCTTCGGGCAGTCTGAAAATGACGGGGGGGGTGTTGACCTTCAATTGACCATCCACATAAATGTCGGCATCTCGTGGGTCAGTGGTCAAGGCGAGGACACCTTCACCAGCCTGAGTGGCACTAGCGAAAAGCAGAGTTAGGGTGAGTGAAAAAGTGGAGTATAAGTTTAGAGTTTTCATATTGTTATCTGTTAGGTTAAAAAAACACAAGAAGTTGGAGTCCGGAATTTATTCCGTGTCAATGGGCGGAATCAATTCCGGACTCCGTGGACATAGAAATTACCAAAACTTCCAAGTCTTAATCGTAGCGACTAGCGGTCCAACAATCTTCGCAATCATCGTCCCACAGTTCATCAACGCTGGTCCAATTGCCAATCCTTCAGTGACCACCGCAGTCACCGTAGTACTTGCACAACGCACGACATCTGAGGCAATCCCCAATTTTTCTCCTCCAGAGAGTGAAGGACTTTCCATCCCTCTGACCAATTGCAGTTTTCCTACCTTATCCACATTCTGATTAACTGCCTGGAGTTGTTGCGCCAAAGCCCGATTATGAGTGGCAATCATCTCCTCCAAATGTTGCCCTTGAACTTGCAAATTCCGATTAATCGCCTGGAGTTGTTGCCCTTGAACTTGCAAAGTCTGATCAATCGCTTGAACTTGTTGCATCAAGGCACGATGTTGAGAAACCATGACCTCTTCTAAACGTCGTTCTTGGGCTTGCAACTCTTTCACTATCGTGTCACCCAACTGCTGAGTTTGGGCCTGAATGGTCTGCACCACCGCATCCTGCATTCCCTTAATCTGGTTCGCAAGGTCCATCTGTTTAGTTACCAGGAGTTTTTGAAACGCCAACCGTTCTTCGCGGTCCAACAATTCCGTCATCACTTTGGTATCCCGGAATCTTTCCTCAATCAATAACGCATATCTCCGCGCTGCCACCAACGATTTCTGTTCTTTCTCTGCCAACCGCGCATCGTTAAACAACCGCCGGGCAAGACGTTCATGGGTCTCATAATCCACCTTCTGGTCTTCTGCCTCCACCGCTTTTTGTTCGACTGCCAAAGCCAATTGAATCGCTTCAGGAACCTGTTTCGCCCCTTGAAAAGTCGTCACAAACGCATCGTAAATCACTGGATTATTGGCTTGTTTCGCCCGTTCGAACGCAAGTGCCTGAACTCGCAATACGGCTTCTATGGCTTCCACGGTATTGGGGAACGTTTCCATAGAGCGAACATAGTCCGCTACTTGGTCAGAGGCTTTGACCAATTCAAAGATGGCATGGATGACGTGCAAATTCAATGCTGCCGCCGGTCGCAGTGTCAAAAAATCCCGATAAGTGGCTTCGGTATTGACCCGTTGTGCTTGTTGCCAGGTGTACAAATAAACTTTGCCATTGCTGTCAAATTGAGCGTATTTCGTGGCCAGTTCACGCCAGGCCAGATACGTGTTTTGTTTCTCTGCTAATTGATAAGCCAGGGGATAAGCGGCTTCAAACTCACCTATAATTTCTAGCCCCTGAACAATTTGTTGGTCGGTAAGGGCTACTGTTGGGAGTGGGAAGGCTGAAAATAGTGAGTAAGTAAGTGTTAAAGTAAAGGCTTTCAACAAATAGTTAGTTTTCATCGAATATTTCCTATTTTAACGAAACGAAATGGTTATGTTATCAGAATGAATTAAAAAACGCAACAAATAAGCCAAGTAGGCTGAATCACGCTATTTGCTACAATCGATCACTTTCTATCATAAAACATTTGCTATTTCTGATCAATTCTCGTTAGAATAGCATTCAGTACCACCCCCAACCCCTCCTTGGTAAGGAGGGGGGTATCCTGCAATGCCATTAAGTTAAGCTAAGGTTACGGCGTTGGAGTCCAAAGCTTCAGCTTTGGCAACGCCGTCTCACCTTAACCCGTCTCGTCCAAATCTGAAGGTTTGGACTCCAACGCGGCTTAACTTAATGGCATTGGGGGGTATCCTGGCGGTGCCGATAGTGCGTACTCCCCTCCTTACCAAGGAGGGGTTGGGGGTGGTGGTTGGCTTTCCTCTTTCTGGTTCTCAAAAAATTTTGAACAAACTCTTACCATTAGCGATTCAGCATTATCAAGCCGGACAACTTAACGTAGCCGAATCAATCTGTCGACAAATTTTACAAGCCGCCCCAGATGATGGCGATGCCTGGCATGGCTTAGGAATTATTGCCGCCCATCAAGGTCATTATGACTCTGCCGCAACTTATTTAGAGCAAGCCATCACACTCCATCCAAACCTGGCCATTTACTATAATAGTTTAGGGAATGTTTATTGGTATCAAGGTCAGTTGAGTCAAGCCGCGACGGTTTATCGACAAGCATTAGCTTTACAACCTAATTATGCTGAAGCCTATAACGGCTTAGGCAATGTCTTGAGTGACCAAGGTCAATTGGCGGAAGCCGAGCACTGTTATCGGCAAGCGGTCTCCGTAAACCCTAGTTATGCCCAAGCGTATAATGGTTTAGGCAATGTCTTAAAAGCCCAAACTCGATGGCGTGAAGCGATCACCAGTTATCGACAGGCCCTGACTGGTTGGCCCGCGTATGCTGAGGCTTGGAATAATTTAGGGAGCGTCTTGGGGGAAGTGGAAGAATGGGAGGAGGCTTTAAACTGTTGCACTCGGGCCTTGGTGTTACAGCCCAATTATGCCAAAGCGCATAATAATTTAGGCAACCTGTGGCGGAAGCAGTTTCGTTTTACCGAAGCCTTAGCACATTATCAACAAGCATTAACCTTATCCCCGCAATTCGCAGAAGCCTATAGTAATTTAGGAAACATTTGGCGAGATATGGGATTAGTGGAGTCCGCCATCACTTGTTATCGGCAAGCCTTACAGTTAAAACCGCTGGTCCCGATTTTTAGTCACTTATTATTTGCGCTATTATACAATACGGAGGACCTGGAAGAGAGACAGCCCGAGTATCGAGCTTTTGATAAATTTTGTCAAACTCTAGTACCTGCTCCGTATCAGCACGACCAACACGCTTGGCTCACTCGCCGGCGTGGTCAATCTCGTTTGAACATTGCCTATCTGACCGCCGATTTGCGTCGGCATTCGGTGGCTTATTTTATGGAATCGATTTTAGCGCACCATGACCATGAGCAGTTTCAAATTTGGGTGTATTACGATTATGCGAAAGAAGATGAAGTGACGCAACGGTTACGAGGTTATGTCGACCAATGGGTGAATTGTAAACATTTGAGTCATGCCGCCTTAAGCGAGCGGATTCATGAGGATGGAATTGACATTTTAGTTGAGGTAATGGGACATACGGGGGAGCATCGGTTATTGGTCTTGGCCCAGCAACCAGCACCGATACAAATGAGCTATTTGGGCTATTCTGATACCACCGGTTTGAGTCGAATACAGTATCGCTTGACCGATGGTTATGTGGAACCGTTGGGGGCCGCGGATGAGTATAGTGCGGAGCAATTAGTGAGATTACCGCGGAGTTATTTTGCTTATTGTCCACCAGCCTCGAGTCCGCCGGTATCTCCCCCGCCAATGTTGAGTAAAGGATATATCACGTTTGGTTCATTTAATTATTTGCCCAAATTGAGCCCGCGATTATTAACCGTCTGGGCCCGGTTATTGGAAGCATTACCGACCGCTCACTTGTTGATTAAGACCAATACGCGGCAATTATTAAGCGAAGCGATGATACGAGAGCAAGTACTGACGCGATTGCAGTCGTCAGGACTAGATTTATCACGAGTGACTTTAGCCGACTGTGCAGAAACGACGACTGAGCATTTGCGTTGGTATGGGGAGATTGATATTGCATTGGACACTTATCCTTACCACGGGGCGACGACAACTTGTGAAGCGTTATGGATGGGAGTGCCGGTAGTGACTTGGGCCGGGCGGACTCATGCCGGTCGAATGGGACTGAGTATTTTAGCGGCGGCTGGTTTGCCGGAATTGATTGGTTCTAATGAGGAGGATTATCTAAAAATTGCGTGGTGGTTAGCGCGGAATGGAGGATATTTGCAGGAGTTACGGCAGACTTTACGAGAACGGTTAACGCAGTCATTGTTAATGGATGGACTGGGCTTGACCAGGGAGATAGAGCAAGTGTATCGGAGAGTGATCACGGCGTTGGAAACTGGGTAAATATTTTCTAAACCTGACCAGTTTAACCAACCGGTCAGGTCTGACCGACGCTCAAATGTTCGGTAGTGCTAACAGGTGGGCGACCACTCGCTCAGGACTGTCAGTCCTCAACTTTCACCCAGATTTTATCACTACCCTAATTTTGGTAGTCCCTACCAACTAATGGAGGTATTAAAATCCAGGTGCTAACTTTCCT
>DZAL01000125.1 GCA_022729575.1 Thiomargarita sp. | reverse complement strand
GAGTCCAAACCTTCAGATTTGGACGAGATTGGTTAAGGTAAGACGGCGTTGCCAACGCTGAAGCTTTGGACTCCAACGCCGTCACCTTAGCTTAACTTAATGGCATTGCGGCCTTGCAGGGGATATTCTCTTGGCCAGGAGGGGCTAGGGGTGGTGGTACGTAAAGTGAATTAATTAAGCCGGCACCACCAGAATTTTATGCGCCATGCCGGCCCCTACAGCCAACCGAGTTTCGCCACAAGCAACCACCAGTCCCGTTCCTTTTTGGTGTTGTAGCACTTGCACTTGGGTGTCTATCATCATCCCCATGGATCTGATACGCTTGGCCAAATTTTTGCCCCCATTCACGCCAACTACTTTAAACCACTGATTGGCTTCAGCCATCGCTAATGGGATGCCATGGATAATTCTGTCAGTTTTGATAAACATCATTTTTATCTCCAGATTTGACAACTTTTCAAAAGTTGTCAAATCTTTCTCCGTTTATTTATTAAGTATATTTATTAGTGAATCTTGATTATTATAAATGATAATACTTATTATTTAGAATATCAAGATAAAAATTTTATATTTTTAAACAATGAGTTGAAATTAACCGAATGATATTGGATAATAAACCTGTCATTCGCTATACCAATTAGACCTATTAACCTACGAGGTAGATTTCCATGTTTGAAAGTTTAACTGAACGTCTCAGTAAAACCTTGCGAGATTTACGCGGACTTGGGCGTTTAAATGAGAAAAATGTAAAAGACGCTTTGCGTGAAGTTCGCCTGGCGCTGTTGGAAGCCGATGTCGCATTGCCAGTTGTTAAAGATTTTGTGGAACAAGTTCGGCAACGTGCCATTGGGCAAGAAGTGATTGGCAGTTTAACCCCAGGCCAAGCCCTTATTCGAGTGGTACGGGATGAATTAACCCTGTTGATGGGTGAACAATGTGATGACCTTAACTTGCAAGCCAAACCGCCCATTGTGGTGCTCATGGCTGGCTTGCAAGGTTCGGGCAAGACCACTACGGTGGCTAAATTAGCCCGTTGGTTGCGTGAACGTAAACAAAAATCAGTGATGGTAGTGAGTTGCGACGTGTATCGTCCCGCCGCGATTAAGCAATTAGAGACTTTAGCCGGCGAAATTGAGGTACATTTTTTTCCCAGTGATACCTCTCAATCACCGGTTGACATTGCCACGGCCGCCGTAGCTCAGGCTCGCATACAGTTTATTGACGTATTGTTGATTGATACCGCCGGGCGATTGCATATAGATGCAGAAATGATGGAGGAGATAAAAAATCTTCATGCCGCCGTGCAACCTACTGAGACTTTATTTGTAGTGGACAGCATGACAGGACAAGATGCCGCAAATACGGCCAAGGCTTTCAACGAAGCCTTGCCTTTAACGGGAGTGATTTTAACCAAAGCGGATGGTGATGCGCGTGGTGGTGCCGCCTTGTCAGTTCGTCATATCACGGGCAAACCGATTAAATTTATTGGAGTGGGTGAAAAAACCACCGCGTTGGAACCATTTTATCCAGACCGGATTGCTTCTCGAATCATTGGACATGGTGACGTGTTAACACTGATTGAGGAAGCCGAGCGCTCGATTGATAAAGAGCAAGCTGATAAACTGGTTATTAAACTGAAGAAAGGTCAAGGTTTTGATTTAGAAGACTTTCGGACTCAATTAGTGCAAATGCGTAACATGGGCGGCATGGCGAATTTAATGGATAAAATGCCAGGTTTGGAACAAATTCCAGAAAAAGCTAAGGCCCAGGTGAATGATAAAGAATTGCGTCGTTTAGAAGCGATTATCAATTCGATGACCGTGAGCGAGCGTCGCGCCCCTCAGGTGATTAAAGGCTCTCGTAAACGTCGTATTGCGAATGGCTCTGGTACTCAAATTCAAGATGTCAATCGTTTGTTGAAACAGTTTAATCAGATGCAAAAACTGGTTAAGCAAATGTCCAGAAAAGGCGGGGTGACCAATATGTTACGCGGGTTACGTGGAAAGTTACCGCCAGGAATGTCATTTTAGGTAGTCCCTACCCATTGATGGAAACCAGTTAGAGGGTGGGTAAAAGTAAGTGTAGTAAGTGTAGTAGTAAGTGTAGGGTGGGCAAGTGTTTATTTGCCCACCGAACTAACCCAAATTCTCAAGGTGGTGGGCAACGATAAACCTGTTGCCTACCCTGACTTAATCGAGGAGAAGTAATGAGTAAAATCACAGGTTTGTACTATATCACTCATATTGACAACTTGGCCTCTATTTTGCAATATGGGATACTTTCGCATCAAGAAATTGAGACCAGAGGAATAGCTTTTCATAAAATTTATGATGAACAAATTGTCAGTCGTCGTCAACAACGTTTGACATTGCAAAATCAGAATTTGTGGCATTATGCTAACTTATATTTTCAGCCACGTAATCCCATGTTATATCGAATAGTTTCGGAAGCGGGGCAATTGGATGAAATAGTGGTGATTCGGTTAAAAAAACAAGTTTTGGAATTGCCCGACATTTTGATTGCTGATGGCAATGCAGCACATTCTAAATCTGGCATCTACCCTTATCAATCCAAGTTACTTAAAAATATTCAAAGCCATCTGGAGTTGGAATATTGGAAAGAAATTGATGGCACGAAGCGCAAAATTATGGCAGAATGTTTAATTCCCAAGCATGTGCCCGTAGAGTTGATAGAATGTATTTATGTGGCTAGACCCAACGGGATTTTGGCGACCGTGAAAAATATTTTACAGAAACAGGTTCGCTATTCTATTGAAGTGGTTGCAGAACCTAAAATGTTTTTCTTACCAGAACAAAGAATACGTTTGAATCAGCAACTGTCTTTGGTGCGCGGGGATTTATTTTTTTCGCGGATGCAAACTTTGACGATTTCTGTCAATACGGTAGGAGTCATGGGAAAAGGTTTGGCTTCCAGGGCGAAATATCAATTTCCTGAAGTCTATGTCCGTTATCAAGATTTATGTAAGAGTAAGCGGTTAAAAGTAGGTTTGCCCGCGTTGATAAAAACCGAAATGTCGTTATTGGCCGAGTTTTCGGAAAATTCTGTAGGTAATGGAACTGAGAATTGGTTTTTGTTATTTCCGACGAAACAACATTGGCGGGAAAATTCTAAGCTGGAATATTTGCAAACTGGGTTAGAGTGGCTGATGAAGAACTATCAAACTGCCGGGATTGAATCGTTAGCTTTGCCGGCATTGGGTTGTGGGTTAGGAAATTTGTCTTGGGGAGAGGTGGGAAAGTTAATGTGCAGGAGATTAAGAGAGATTGAAATTCCAGTGTGCATTTATTTGCCCGCGGAACAAAAAATTCGGCCTGAACAGTTAACGGCGGAGTATTTATTGTCTTAGAATTTAAGTCTAATAATGGGGTAGTAAGTGTAGGGTGGGCAAGTGTTTATTTGCCCACCGAACTAACCCAAATTCTCAAGGTGGTGGGCAACGATAAACCTGGTGCCCACCCTACCTGACTAAAAACTTGAATACCGAGATTAAATAAACTCCTCTATAGGAAGTTGAAATGCCTTCGCAATGGCTATTAAAATGTCGTCGGTAGCTTCTTGTGTCTTCACTTCCAAGCGTGACAACTCCGCCTGACTAATCCCTGCGGCTTGTGCCAATTGGGCTGGACTCATCTGTAAATATTCTCGCCAGACCTTGATAGGACTCTCACCGTCCAGAATGGGGAAAGTCACTTCCGCAGGAACCAACGGTTCACCTTGCAGGAGGGCCAGTTTAGCGGCATCGTAATCTTGCAGGTCTTGCAACATCTCGGCATTTTCTACCAGGGACAAGTAATCCGTATAGGGAATCACGGCCCATTCGGGCTTACCTTCTTTTTCTATCACTTGTACATTCATTGATATACGCCTCCTCGTGGTGCAATTTTTAACACGATAATGACCAGTACCTCTTGTTGAATTTCATAAATAATTCGCCAATCACCGACTCGTAGTCGATACCCGTTACGGTTCCTGAGCTTGACTATGTCCAGTGTATCAGAGTAGGGATTACGGGCCAATTCTAACAATTTCGTTTTGATACGTTGGGACAGATGGCTTGGTAGTTTTCTCAAGAATTTATCTGCCTGATTACTAAATTTTAGGCGGTACATGAATTATACCTTTTTTCCAGTTTTAATCTCAGTAGTGTTGCAGAGGTAATCATACGATATTTTTCCCATCGAGTATAGCAGATTGAGGGGATACACAGATTTATCTCAATTGTTTATCCGTATATCCCATCATGGTGATAGAGAAGTGTTTCCAGATGACTCTTTTCACACCCCCCCCACCCCAAACCGTGCGGGACACTTTCGCGTCACACGGCTTTCAAAAGTTTAGGTTGAGGGGCCCCTTAACCCATAACCATCAGAAGCGAAGTAAATGAAATGTAAGGACGAGAATCTTCCCAGAGTCTTGCCGAACCTTCACTCCTGATTCTAAATAAATGTTTCTGCAAACGCTCTAACCTTTGGTATGTGACTTGATGACACGAGTCAAGTCACTGCTACAGGCTACTGTCCCTCGGTCGGGCTTCACTATGACTAAGCAACAATTATTAAAACGCATTGAACAAGCAGCAAAAGAGGGACAAACACAATTAGACCTTAGAGCCGTGTAGGGTGGGCAAACGTCCTTTTGTTTGCCCACCACTCATGCCCGGAATTGGTGGGCAACGATAAACCTGTTGCCTACCCTACACAGACTTTAGCCGGCGAGGGTTCGTAGGTCTCACTTCAAACCCTTGACAATAAATACTGGAGATGGCAAAATGCCCGTTCATTCCCAAAACCACTATAACCAAATTTTACCATGACTAAATCAAGTTACTTCAAAAAATTCAACAGGCTGCACAAGAAAAGGCGACAGGGTTAGACCTTGCCTTCCAAGGATTAACTGAATTACCCCCAGTAAGTGTATGGTGGGCAAGTGTTTATTTGCCCACCGAACTAACCCAAATTCTCAAGGTGGTGGGCAACGATAAACCTGGTGCCATGACTACCCTGACTACCCTGACTTAATGGCATTGAGGCTTTAGCCGGTTGGAGTAGAGGCTTTAGCCGGTGTTGGAGTAAAGATTTTAGCCGGTGGCGGGTCCCCAAATTTAGTTCGGTGCCAGCCTCCCGGCTAAAGCCTCTACTCCAAGCCAGTAGGTTGGACTGAGCGAAGCGCGGTCCAACTCTCTCCAATGGCACCCCCAATCGTAATCTAAAACGTCAATTCCAACTGCAACCAGATACTACGGCCTTCTTGAGGATGTTTCAAGGCATTATTATCACGCGGTTCTGGATGATAATAGGTCTGATCAAACACATTCTTAGTGATGACTGACAATCCGACTCCTTTCCCTAACCACGGTACCTTGTTTATACGCCAAGTCAGGTCCCAGACGAGGTAACTGTCAATCGGATAGACCTGATTCTGATAACTGGTGTCCACCCGGCTGCGATAGCGACCGACGAGACCTAATGACGTTGGTGGTGACAGCGCGTACATCACGGCCAAATTCGCTTTATGCGTTGGAATATCATAAATTGGCGTGGTTATACCGTTATCTTCCGTCTCGGCTAAATCCATATAAGTATAATTCAAGAAACCATTCCAGTCGGCATACTGAAAATGCAGTATATCCTCCAACCCTCGCGACCGTAATTGACCACGATTAGCAATCGCCGTCACGTTATCTGACACGATAAGGTCTGGTGCTTTATTAAAAAAGAGGACGGCCTCATTCTTAAAATGACTCCCTAAATACTGATGCCAACCTAACTCATAAGTATCCGCCTTCATCGGTCGAATAGCAGAATTACTGGCTAATTCAAATACCGAAGGTTCACGGAACGATTTGCCATATAACAGTTTGAAGGTCGTTTCTTTACTGGGTTGATAGACTAAGCCAAACCGTGGCAACCATTCGTTACCATACCGTTGGTGACTGACCAATCTTGAACCCAAGGTCAAAAATAGCGTGTTATCCCATAAATGATGGTCATATTGTACGTACCCTTCCCACTTATTATTACGAAATTCGGGACGATAATTATCTTCACTGAGTGGCGGATGTTCACTAGCGGTACGTGACCAAGCGGCACTCACCACGTCACTATACTCATAGTTTAGGCCCGTCACTAACGTTTGTTCAGCACTCAAACGATAGACACTTTCCATTAATGCCGTTTGCTTACGTGAGCCGCGACTGTCTTTATTGCTATAAAAACCACGAAACTTAGCGACCTCAGCCAACGTCGCCCCTTCGGTAATCGTCGCCTGAGTTACTGGGTCTTCCAACGGCCCGGTATTTTCGGTATGATTGCCCCAAAAGCGTTCCCAATAATGACGATACTCTAGCCACAAATCTAGCTTACCGTTTAATAAACCCGTCGTCCGATAGCCCGCGTATTTCATCCACAACTGCCGAAAATCTTCTGAATCATTGTAATCCCATTGCATGGAAGCCGTCCCTCGGCCCGAACGATTCTGATAATATTCGCTCCCCAAATAGAGTCCCCGCTTCTCTATATAGAAACTTGCTGGGAGCGCGGTCGAATCGTTGTGATAACCATATTGATTCGGCAAATGCCGATACGCATTGTTCTCGGCCGCGGGCGAGGCTTCTTGCGTATTGGAAAGAAAATTACTAAAATCCTCTTCATCAGAACGATAGTAAGCCAATGCCCCACTGATTTTCCAATCAGCAAATTCTTTACCAAAAGAGGCATCGACCACTTGAGTATTGAAGGCACCGTAGCTAATCGCAACGCTGGCACCATTCATCTCCGCCGGGGTCTTGGTAATAATATTGATAACCCCGCCCACGGCATTCGCACCATATTGTGCCGAGGCCGGGCCCGCGATGACTTCAATTTGTTTAACATTATGGGTCCGAAACTGATTGGCGATAAAGGTCTCTCCCGCAATCAAATTATTCATTTCTCGCCCATTGATAAGTAACAACGATTGAGAAAACGGCCCCATAAAGCCGCGTTGTCCACCTTGTAAGAAGAAATGGTTATCCGACGTATCCACGCCTGGCACGATAGACAGTACCTCGGTTAAATTACGCCAGCCGAGTTTGCGGATGTGGTCTTCGGTTAGAACATACACCGTAGCCGCAGCGTGTTCACGAGTTTCTGGGATTTTATTAACCGAAGTAATCTCTACATTGAGAAGCTCTTCTAGCGACAAACCGATTAATTGTTGTAATTCTTGTTGCGTCGACTGTGAAATCTGCGGTTCCGCAATAACGTTGGTAACTAAGATAAGCCAAAGATACAAGCATTTAACAACTCTATCCAATTTTAACATAATTAATTTATCCTAGACTTTCAGTGCAAGAACGATTAAGATTAGTTTAACATATGGATTGGAATGAGTGAAGCGAAGTTCAATTATTGATAGTCTGAATCAGAATCTACTGGAGTCCAAATCTTTAGATTTGGGAACGCACTGGAGTCCAAATCTTTAGCCCGCGTAGGTTGGAGCCCGCGTAGTAAGTGTAGGGTGGGCAAGTGTTTATTTGCCCACCGAACTGACCCAAATTCTCAAGGTGGTGGGCAACGATAAACCGGTTGCCCACCCTACACAGACTAGATCATTTTAGTAAGATGAAGAAAAATTCGATCTATTTTGGCATGGTAGTAGGAATAACAGTGGTGGCTTCAGAAGTTGCTGATGAATGGTGGAATCTTTGGATGTGTTGTGGATGGCCAGGACCGCCAGGATGGCAGTGGTTAATTACGATTTTTAATGCCGATGGAGAATCTGCATATGATGTGGTCATAATGGAAATGTTCCTAATTATTTTGTTCATCATGATGATTTCTGCCATTATTATCCTCATACAACGTGGATTTGAGGGATAACACCCCTCGAAGGGGTGTTATCCCTGCTCAATCTGTCAATTCAATGGTAGGTTGTCATTGTTTTAATTTCGTTAACAGGAATTAACCATCAAAGCTGAGAATGTTACGGTGTTGGAGTCCAAATCTTCAGATTTGGCAACACCGTCTCACCTTATAACCAGTCTCGTCCAAAGCTGAAGGTTTGGACTCCAAATTCGACTAGGTTTGAGCAACGGCCACGGACGGTCATCAAATTGTCCATGCCGAAAGGCCACCAGTTACTTCAATTTTTCCAATTCTTCTTGAATAAATTCGGCAGATAATGAAATAAAATCCTGTTGCGTGGCCAATTTCTGGCCATCTTCAGAGATTATCAAGCGAAAAAATTTGTTCATCACGACTGGTAAGGGTTGTTGCGATGGCTTGTTGATATACAACCAGATAAATCTGGTCAGTGGGTAATCACCGGCTAAAGCCTCATCGACGGTAGGATCAACCCAACCCGAAGACCACCAGTGTGGCGTTGGGTTTTGTAGTGGCAAACTTTTAACATTGGGAGCGGTTTCACCCAATTTAGCAAACCCCAAACTATTCACTGTTTCACCAACTAAGTCGACGATTTCGATAGTATCTGGGTTCGACTGATTGAGCGTATTTTTAAATTCTCCTCCACATAAGGCTTGCTCTTGGAAAAAATTATAATTCAACTCCATATCAGGTAATCCTATCAACTGAATATTGAGTTTTTTCCAGTCCAGGTCCGTCTCGATTTGGGATTTCTCCAAACCTACCCAAGTCTTAAATTGATTTTGCCAACTGGTTTTAAACTCTAATTGTCCCCAGCTAGTTATCTCTTTAAGACCACTGCATTTTCCAGTGCTAGAAAAGATTGCGTCGATTTGAGCTAAGGTTAAACCTTTCACCGGGTTACTTTGATGCACATATAATGCTACCGCAGTCATTGCCACTCGGATTCCGATCGGAGAATAGCCGTATTTTTTAATAAAAGGGGCGGTCTCGGCAGTAGTCATTTCTCGTTCCATTAAACCCAAAAAACTACTACCGTTGGCTAACATAGTTGGTACCTGATTGGTATCGGTTAGCAACATTTGAAAATGAACGTTAGGATAAAGAGCATGATGTTTTTCTACCCACAAAGTCATTAAATTAGCCAAAGGGCGAGAACTAACACTGGTGAGATAACCGGATAGGTCATCAATGACCCATTCTTCATGATTTCCGAGCAAAACCATTTTACTCACTATGGCGTTATTTTTACCCAGTTCAAAATATAAATAGACGGCTTTTTGTAAACCCTCTTTCCAGAGTAACTTAGCGGCTTCCGGTAAAATAGGAATGGTACTTTTTTCCGCTAAATTAAAACGTTGAGTCCAGTCAAACCATTCAATAGTTACCGGTAAAGTACCAGTGATGGCGTTATAAGAGTCTTTCTCTAAAGTAGCAATACCTGCCTGATAACTAGAATTACGTTGTTGTACCGATTGATTTAGACTTTCTATCAACTGTTGTCGTCGTCTGATAAATTCGGCAGTGGTTTCTAAATAACCACGTAATGGATTTAGTAACTTCAACAAATTAATTTCTTGAACCGGTGATTGTTTAGTGGGTAAATCCACTAATGTCACTCTTTTTGAAACTACTTGACCGGCCCGAATCTCCACGGCTAAACTTTCAGGTTGCTTACCGGCTTTTTTGATGTCAAGCTCATGTTTGCCGACTGCTAACTTCAAAATAAGAGGAGTGATATTGGCTCTCAATAAACCGTCAACGTAAATATTGGTAGCCGTAGGCTCGGTGACTAAGGTTAACGTACCTTCAGCCGTCGCGGTGACAGCCCCGGTGGGATTGACACCAAATAATAGCCAGAGTATACCTATCAGTGTCAGGTCTCGGATTAATCTCAAGTCCAGCGGTAATAATTTCATGAGATGAGGAGTCATAAGAATCCATGGTCGTTCTATCATTTTGCAGTCGTCCAAATCTTGAACTTTATTGATTTGGAATGCTGATTTAAAAGGGTTTCACGTAGGCTAAAATGACTACGCTAATTAAAATTAACACTGGAAATTCATTGAACCAACGATAAAATATATGGGAATGACGGTTACGGTCATCTTTAAAGTCTCGTAATAATTTACCACAGTAGAGATGATAGACGATTAAAGTGGTGACGAGAGTCAATTTGGCGTGTAACCAAAAGGAGCCGGTTGACATAGTGACCAGTGGCTCCCACCAATAAGCGATGAGTAGCCATAGACCAAAAATAATCGTGAGGATGCCGCCAGGGGTAGTAATACCATAATATAATTTACGTTCCATGATTTTAAATCGTTCAATACTGACGCGGTCTTCAGTCATAGCATGATAGACAAAGAGACGCGGGAGGTAGAACAAACCGGCAAACCAGGTAACCATAAACATGACATGAATAGCTTTTAACCACAACATAGTTTAGTTTCGATAATTTTAGAGATTAGGATAGATTTGACAACTTTTTTAAAGTTGTCAAATCTCGAAATGTTACCATACGCAATAATTATTGTAAACCGCCCGTGTGGTAGAGACTACGGGTTTATTTTAAAAACTTCCGTTGTCGGAACCATAAATACAAACCCAAAGTAACTCCCAACATCAACAATAACACCGTTGGATAACCATACCGCCATTGCAACTCCGGCATAAAATCGAAATTCATACCATAAATACCCACAATAAATGTCAAGGGTAGAAAAAACATCGAAAACATCGTTAGCACACGTATAATTTCATTGGTACGATAACTCTGCAAAGCCAAGTGTAAATTCAGCAAATGGTTGACATTATCAGACAATTGGTCAGCCATAAATTGTAACCGCTCGGCATCGTCCCGTAAACTTTGTAAATACGGCGCTTGATGTTCGGTGGCAATATCCAATTTTAGTAAAACATCCTTAAATAAATGAATCATCCGTTGATACACCGCAGTTTTGCGACGCAACACGTATAATTCGTGAAACCGAAAGGCAGTTTTGCGAAGAAATATCTTATTTTCAAAATTTTCTAACATACCCACCGCTTCATTCAACGGTTTTTCGTAAGACTCCAAAACCGCTTGTAGCAAGTCACTTAAAATATGAAACTGCTGTTCTGCGGTCACGGTCTGCTGATTCATCCACTTTTCGCGTAACGGTGGCATAAATACCTGATCAACTCGATGCACCGTAATAAGAAAGTTGGTGCCTAAAAAAATGGCGATTTTTCGAGTCAAATCTCGCATACTATTGGCTGGTGGAAAAGATTTTTCGTCAAAAGCGCGGATAATCAGAAATGCGACTTCCCCAATTTTTTCATATTTGGGTAAATGCTCTGGTTGTAAACAATCTTGAATCGAAGTCAAATGAATCGAATAAGTTTGACCTATGCTTTCCAATTCTTCAGCAGTGGGATAAACCAGGTCGATCCATTTAAATTCGGGCCGTTCAATCACTGTGGTAATCATAAGTTATTCCATAAATTTGCAATTATAGTTAAGGTAGGGCAACTGCCTTATCGTGGCCCACCATTTTGCCGATTGAATTTAATGAAGGTGGGCAAATAAGTACTGAAGCATAAATTCTGCGGTATTTTCCCTCACCCCCCGGCCCCTCTCCCAGAGGGCGAGGGGTGAAAGAAAATACCAGAAAATTTCTGCTTCAGTACTTAAATACTTGCCTACCCTACATGGACTACATGGACTTCCATTAATTGGTAGGGACACGTTGTAGCCACCAGCGCGTCAATCCCCAGCCAAGCAACGCACAAGCCGAGCTGATGACAATTGCTATCAACATCGGAGGATTGCCCCACATAGATTCCGAGGCCGTGAGCAATCCTGAGCTAGAAGCCACAATCGCGCCGGTGCCGATGCCAATGCCCAAGGCTTGAATCTGGCCTTCTAAACGCTTCTCCTGTCCCTGTCGTTGCAAGTCAATCTGCGTTTGTTGAATTTGTACGATGCCACGAATCGTGGCCAGAGTTTTATCTAATAAATTCGAGCCTAGCGCAAAATAACCCAAATCAGCGTTGATTTGCTCTTTAAACAAGGCGCCTTGTTTATCGCAGAAAGTTCGCAAGATACTTAAATCTGCGGTGGTGGTTTGACGTTGAATATCCTCCACCGTTTTCCCATAGTTGCGAGTATTGATGCTAATCGTATTCGCTTGGTGTTGCAACGAGCCAAGGAGAGCCGTATATTGACCTGCCAGTAATAATGAGTCATTTAATTTAGTCTTTAATCCGGCCAAATCATTAGACAGTAAGTTTAATTGGTCAAGGTCTTGCACGATCCGTTGATATTTGGGATAAAGTTCGCCATACAGCCGCCCGCGCTCTTGGTAAAGACGGAGAATTTTATTGCGATAGAAGAAGAGTTGGACCAATTCTCGATAGCAATTTATCCATTGTCGTTCGGATTCTGGCGACTGAAACAGCCAAACTAGCAAATGCCAACGGTTTAAGGCGGCCGAGGAGAAGGTGCTGTATTCAAACATCGGGCTCCCCAATAACTGACCTGCTTGATACAACGACGGGCGGTTATCGGTTTCGGCGAAAAATTTGGCCACACACTGGTCGGCCAATGTTCTTAAGTCTTGGGGAGACGGTGAGGTTTGTAATTGCTCTTCAGTTAGCCACCCAGTGATTAGTATCGTTTGACCCAAAAAATTAACCGAATTTCGACCTATCTTGGCCGGCGAAAAACACTGATTCGGGTGAAAGCGACTTAACCAAGCGAGGTCTAAATCTTCGGTTTGGTTACCGGTGACTCCTCTTTCAGGACGACGCACATTGAACACCAGGGCGTGACTATCATCCAGTCGTAGTGGATGAATAAAGCCGGTGATATTCAGGTATATACGCTCCCGTGGGTCTAGGGGGAGCAGGCTACCTTCAAACGCTTGTAACGCATTGTCTGGGGTGGCGGATTTGAGCAAATCTAATGGAAAACGCTCTGGTTGGTAATTGTCATCATGCAATTCCTCCAATCGTTGGGGCGAGTTAAATTGCTCTAACAACTCGTCGCCAGTTTTCCAGAGTAGTGCCGCATCGGTAGTCACTGGAGACGAGTCCGTCAGGTTTCTTAAGAGATGGAAAGCGAATAGGTAAATATTCGGGGCGTATAGTTTGGAAATCACGATTTATGCTTTCCCCGGTGCGTTAGTTGATGGTTTGGGAGTCGCGGCTACCAACGATTTGATTTGGTTGTCAACCTGCTGTTTGAGAAGGGTGATATTGCCGACTTTATCCTCACCTGGACCGGCCATCGGCATTTTGGTGATTTCTCGGCGCAGATAATCACGACTTTTTAGTACCGCGTCTCTGATGGGCAAATGTTGTTTATAAAAAGTCTGCATGTACTCCTCGGCTTGTTCAACTTGCGTCTCAGTGAGGGTCGCAAGGTCGGTTTGCAAAGTTCGAAGTGCGGGCAAAGTATCCGCAGTAAACAGTGCGGTTTGCTTTTGTAAAATATCGGAAAAAGCTATAAGAATGTCGTGTTTCATAGTGAAATACCTCAATAAAAGTGGAGTCCAAATCTTCAGATTTGGACCTATTGCTAAAGGTCAACGTTTCCTAACTCAACCACCCCCAACCCCTCCTTGGTAAGGAGGGGAGTAAGCACTACCGGCCTCGCCGGGAAGGTTCCCCGCCTTAGCCAGGAGGAGCTAGGAGTGGTGGTGCGTAAGGTGAGTAGTCGTAGGGTGCGTTGGCGATAGCGTAACGCACCATTTTTCCGTGCCACCAACCAACCACCAACTAAACAATAACGGGGGAATTCAGGTGCGTTACGGCGCAAACCGACGCACCTAACGCACCCTACGCTTACTTAAGTACTGAAGCAGAAATTTTGCGGTATTTTCCCCTCACCCCCGACCCCTCTCCCAGAGGGAGAGGGGCGAAAGAAAATAGGAGAAAATTTCTGCTTCAGTACTTACCACGAGGATTTGGATTATTGCCCTAGACCAATCGCATTAAATCCCGCCCAGTAATATGGTTTCTTATAAGGTATTTCGGAGGAATTACTGTCGTTAAGTTCTCTGTTTACCAGTTTAAGCGAGTCGCCGGTGAAAGTCAAGAGTGCCCATTTCAATAATTCCTGTTGAGTGGCGGTGCGGAGCCAGTGTTGGGCTTGGTTTAAGGCAAGGGCTACTGGTTGGGTGAGGTCGGTAAAATAATTTTGGTAGAATTTGGCCATCAGTAGGGCCGTGCTGATGTCGTCGACTTTCCATAAACTGCTGATGACATTGCTAGCACCGGCGGCTAGGAAAGCGGCGGGGAGGCTAATGTATTCGTCATTGCCGCTTTTTTGGTCGACGAGGCCGGTTTCGCAGGCGGAGAGGGTGACCAGGCGGCAGTGTTTGAGGGGAAGGGTGAACACTTCGGTGAGGGTTAAGTAGTGCTCTAGGTCCAGGTAATAGTGGGGGGAAATTTTACGGTAACGGTTGGGGTCGGCGGCGGCGGGCAGTTCGCTACAGCGGCCGTGAGCTAAGACCAGTCCAGAAATTAAGGGATGGTTGAAGTCAAAATAGCCGTGACCGGCAAAATGGAGGCAATGGCAGTGGTTGCTGGCCAGGGCCTGGCGGAGGTTAGTTTTGGTGGCAGTGGTACCATTGAGTACGGTGAGTGGCGGGGAAAAGTGGCCTTGGATGGCGGTGACTTCCGCCTGGGCATGGGTCAAATCTTCGGTGGGGTTGTTAATGGCTAACAATTGGTCAAAGTCTGGGCGAGCTTGTTGGTGAAGGCTGACGAAGAGTTGGCTACTGGGGACATATTGCACACTGGTGAATTTATCCAATAAACATTGACCGTCAGCCAGGGGTAGCGCATGAATAGGAAACAGGTGCAGATAGCAATGCGGCACCAGAATCAGTCGCTGGATTTCAGGGGTTGGTTGGAGATTGGCCACCAGGGTGTCCAAATGCAACCATTTCGTGAGACGGCGTAAATAATTCGGTAACTCCTTCTGCCAATCTTTGGAGGGGTCATAGTAGTCATTCAGATAATTAGCGGCCTCAAAATACAAGTTGGTCACTTCCCCTTCAACCGTTTTACCAGTGACTATATCTCTTTTGGTTACTACAAAAATCTGCAATACCTTTTCTGCCTGATTGATATACCACTCCACCAACGCGGTTTGCTCATCTAATCGCCATTGCAAGTAGGAAAGGCGAAACGGTTGGGAGGATGTCATAGTGAAGGTATTGAAATTATAGGTTTTGCTACGTTCTACATATTCAAAGGCTTGGTAGGGGTCACCCATAGCGAGGCAAACGGTCACTATGTGGTCATACAGTTTATTCCATTGTTCAGCAATATTGCGACGCGCTTCCTCAGATTTGATTCGCCGCTGGAAAGATTCTAGGGTTTCAATGGCATCGGCAAAGGCGGTATGGGCATTTAGCCATTTTTTGAGAGCTTGGTAGGCGAGTCCTAAGTTGAATTTCGTTTGAAAATGGTATTCAGGAAACGCTTCGCGGGTGCGAACTTGCAAAGCCAATTGATTACACTCAATGGCCAATTCCAAATTGGCGGCGCGGTCGCCATGTAGGCGGTTAAGGTAGGCATTGCCAAGATTGTTTTGCGTGTTTGCCCAATTTTCGGGAAATGCTTCGCGGGTGTACACTTGCAAGGCCCGTTGACAACATTCAATGGCCTGTTCCAAATTCGCGGCGCGGTCGCCATGTAGGCGGTTAAGGTAGGCATTGCCAAGATTGTTTTGCGTGTTTGCCCAATTTTCGGGAAATGCTTCGCGGGTGTACACTTGCAAGGCCCGTTGACAACATTCAATGGCCTGTTCCAAATTCGCGGCGCGGTCGCCATGTAGGCGGTAAAGGTAGGCATTGCCAAGATTGGCTTGCGTGTTTGCCCAGTTTGCGGGAAATGCTTCGCGGGAGTGTACTTGCAGGGCTAGTTGATAACACTCAATGGCCGCTTCCAAATTCGCGGCGCGGTCGCCATGTAGGCGGTTACGGTAGGCAATGCCAAGATTGTTTTGCGTCTTTGCCCAGTCTTCGGGAAATGCTTCGCGGGTGTACACTTGCAAGGCCCGTTGACAACATTCAATGGCCTGTTCCAAATTCGCGGCGCGGTCGCCATGTAGGCGGTAAAGGTAGGCATTGCCAAGATTGGCTTGCGTGTTTGCCCAGTTTGCGGGAAATGCTTCGCGGGAGTGTACTTGCAGGGCTAGTTGATAACACTCAATGGCCGCTTCCAAATTCGCGGCGCGGTCGCCATGTAGGTGCTCAAAGTAGGCAAGGCCAAGATTGTTTTGCGTCCCTGCCCAGTTTTCGGGAAATGCTTCGCGGGTGAAAACTTGCAAGGCCCGTTGATAATATTCAATGGCCTGTTCCAAATTCGCGGCGCGGTCGCCATGTAGGCGGTTTTGGTAGGCATTGCCAAGATTGTTTTGCGTCCATGCCCAGTCTTCGGGAAACGCTTCGCGGGTGAAGACAGTAAATGCCATCTCATAGCAGGCTATGGCGATTTCTAAGTTAGCCGCTCGATTTCCTAAAGGAAACTTCCCCAGCAAGAAACCGAAGTTGCCAAGATTTCTAGCGATTACTGCTTTGCTCGCTTCCTCGGCAGTCGCTAATTTTTCGGTAGCCCAAATTTGTAGAACTGGGATGAGTGGCTCTTCTAGGAGGGTTAGGTTGGCCTGGAAGAGGGGGGAAATGATGGCTTTATCACTTTTTAAGTCCTTGCTTTTTTCGGTTAGGGTGGAGAGGATAGTTTCTAAAAATTCAATAGGGGTCATAAGGGGTTCTCTCAGTTAGTAAGATTTGTGGTAGTCTTAGGACTGCCAGTCCTTTGAGGACTGGCAGTCCTGACATTGCCTAGTCCGTCACTGTGAAGTTAAGTCGATGACTATGGCGACTATTCACAGTCATAAAAATGGGAGTTTAAACAGAAGTTCAAAGCGAAACTTTGAACATATCAAAATTCTGCTTTATTCTGCTTTGAGTTTCTTGGAAACTTCCTCTTGCCGCAATTGAATAAAACGTTCTGGATGTCTTTGTTCCAATTCTTGATAATGATCTATCAATTTTTTGGGGTCGTGGTCACATTCCGCTGAGATTTGACAACGAATTTCTCTAATGCGGTCTAACGTGGGGTCATCTGTCATCATCAATATCACCTCCTAATAATTGAACTGGTGTGGCCAAAATCGGTATCGATAATCCCAGTTGGTTATTAATACGTTCAAGATGTTTAAATTTATTGGCATTAGCCAAGTTTTTACAATTCCAAGTTAACAAAAAATCACATTGATGGTAAGAAGCTAACGCGGCATGTAGTGCATCTCCGGTGGGGTTGTTTGGCATCAACTTATGCGCGATATAAATTTCTACAATTTCAATGACCGGCGATTCAACACGAATCAGTGGCACGCCGGCTAATAGAGCAATAACTTTGTCCTTATTGGGATAGTTGCCACGATTCAATTCTTCTAAGACGGCTTCACTGGTCACGAGAGTATAGTGATGACGAAAATTATCCCACCATTGATTGGTCCACTCTTTCCGTGCTACCATGGCAGGTTCGGTGCGGCTTTCATGATAGAAACTGGGAATGGAGGTTTCAACGTAGATAACTTTTTTTATCTCGATTTGAGGAAATTGTGGTTCTTCTGGAGTAGTCATAAGCGTACAGGGGGACCTGTTTAGGAAAACCATAACCTGAACTTACAAAGTTCAACAGGTGTTGGTTTGAGAAACTATAGTAATATTTATTTTTATTTGTACTTGTTGTCTGAATCAGAATTTTCCGAATTTTAGAATTAACAGAATGAATTTATTACCTATTCTGCTCATTCTAAAATTCGGAAAATTCTGATTCAGACTAACAGATGTGTGAGGATATGATTATAAGCTGTTGACTTTGTATTTTATAAAAAATTGATAACTCCAATTGTAAAGAGTTGTTTTGGGGCCGTCAAGTGGTTTTGGGCAAAAAGAGTTTTTGCCAGTAATCACTTAAGCTCGCTCGGTCCAACCTACGCTGGCGATTGATGATTCTTCATATTCGAAGAACAACAGTGTGAATAACTTATTCAGTCCGTCACCATAAAATTCAGTCGATGACTATGGCGACTATTATATCATAGAAAAATCTGATATACTTAACTCATCTCATCCAACTAGCTTAGGGAGGCCCCCAATGCCATTAAGTTAAGCTAAAGTTACGGCGTTGGAGTCCAAATCTTCAGAT
>DZAL01000124.1 GCA_022729575.1 Thiomargarita sp. | reverse complement strand
AATCTCGGAGGAACTTGGTTAACCTCATCAACTTTTAACTAACTGGGCACACAATGACAACGCATTTGCCAATTATTCAGTACGCTGTTTATGGTAAACCACGAGACTGGCATATTATGGTGGACAACAAAGCAATTGTCAACCTTCAAATTGAACCGCTATTGACCAGGTACCAAGGATTTTTGGTACGTGATTATATCAAAGTGTATTTTGGCTATCATTTATCGGATGGGACGGTCGTGGTGAATGCACAACCGATTGAGATAACGATTAACTAGCCAGACTGGAGGATGGCTGGGGAGGAGGATGGACTGGCGGAGAGGTGGGGGGAAGCTGGTCCATTCTGACAATCCCGTTCATACTCTCCAAAATTGCCCCCTTAATCAACTAGATTAATTGACATGAAAATTTACTTGGACAGCAGTGCGTTAAACCGTATTTTTGATGACCAAACCCAGGCGCGAATCTGTCGCCATGTTACTGGTCTTCATGCTAATAGAAAATCGGCTGGTCGAAATCGTTTCCTCCGAGGCGTTAGTTTTTGAAAACCATCAGAATCCTCACCAGGACCGACAGGAATTTGTCAATTTGGTGCTACACCGGGCTACTTTATTTCAACCCCTCGATGAAACGATTCTAAGAAAGGCACAAGAAATTGAACAACATTTTCACATCAAAGGGATGGATGCCCTCCATTTGGCCTGTGCCGAACAACTTGCCGTGGACGCTTTGATTACCTGTGATGACCGCTTGTTAAAACAGTATAAAGGCCAGATCTTACTAGCCAATCCCGCCCATTTTACGATAGACTTCTTACAGAGGTAAAAATATGAAACCACTAGCGCAACTCCGCTTAACCATTCCCCAGTCTGAAAACCTTAGATACGAAGCTATCCGATTGTTGGTGAATGGCTTGGGCTTAACCAAAGCGGCTTTTTTTCTGAGAGAAACTGGGTCTTCTAAAGAAGATTATTTGGACCTGAAAGAACAACTGTTCGGTGACAAAACGGCTACCGAACTCTATGAAGAAATTAAAACTCGCTCTAGTCGGTTAGATTGAATTTGCGTAGCCTGCGTTATTAGAAAAAGTGAAGGTGAAGACGGGCAGTGTGTTGAAATGTGTGGAATTAGGGAAGAAGGTGAAAATGGAGAAGGGAGAAGGGAGTGACGGTGGTGGAGAAGTAGGTGAAGGAGAAGGATGGACAGGAGAAAAGTTGGGGAGTAATCCTGTCCATTCTGGCAATTCGTGAAATCTTATTCACACATGCCTAAACCTTGACGGTCTAAAAACTGTCAAGATTTTTTGTGGCTGAACTTGACTAGAATCATGGAAACCGGCTAGAATTAAACTGGTCTTAACAGTATCTAAGGAGGCTTAAACATGACCTGGGAAGAAATCCGTCGTCAGTTTCCACATCAATGGTTATTACTGGAAGCATTGGAGGCGGCTTCAACCGCCGGTCAACGCATCGTCACACAACTCGTTGTGGTCAGTGTGTTTCCAGATTTCAAGGTCGCTATGAAAGCGTATGCTAAATTACATCATGATGCCCCTGCGCGTGAACTATATGTATTTCATACCGACCGTGAACAATTGGATATTCAGGAACGTCATTGGCTAGGTATTCGAGGAACGTCATGAAGATTCACCTGCAACAGGGTTTGCCATTTCTTCAAGTGTCGTTAGTCCATCTTACTCTGTATGAGTGGTGAGCAATAATAAAAATGTTGCCCATCCTACCCAACTAAACATTATCTCTTCTAATGAGGAAACACGACTATGAAAGTCAAAATCAAAAATCTCGGTGTCTTAAAGCAAGCAGAATTCACGCTTGGCGACCTGACTATCTTATGTGGAAGCAATAATACCGGCAAAACCTACGCTACTTACGCGCTGTTTGGATTTTTGCAGACTTGGAACAAGATGCTTTCCCTCAAAATCCAGGATGACAAAATCCGGCAGTTGCTTGCGGAAGGTGTGACTCATATTGATGTGTTGGAATATGCGGCACAGACAGGGCCGATTTTTGTGGCGGGTTGTCAGGCATATACCAAGCAATTGCCTAAAATTTTCGCAACGTCCAAAGAACGGTTTACCGAAACAGAATTTCAAGTGATTCTGGATACCAAAGATATTCAGATCATGGGCGAAGTTGACCGCCAAATGAGTTCAGGTAATTTTGATACTAGACTTTTTTCTATTTCAAACTCTGAAGACAGTACCGATTTAGTTATCACCTTGTTGATTGAAAAAGAGAAGGTAAGAATTCCCACCAATCTGATTGAGGAGGTGATTGTTGATTCACTCCAGGACATTATTTGGGCTAATCTTCTCCCTAGACCTTTCATTGCCAGTGCCGAAAGAACGGGGGTTGCTATTTTCCGCAAAGAGTTAAATTTTGCTCGTAATCGCCTGCTAGAGGCGATGAGTCAGACCGACAAAAAGGTTAACCCGATGGAGTTACTCTCTAAGAATTATCAGGATTATGCCTTGCCCATAAAAACAAATGTGGATTTTACCCAGCAACTGGAAGGCATTATCAAACAAAGCAGTTTCCTTGCGGAGAAACATCCTGAGGTATTGGACCATTTTGCCGATATGATTGGCGGTAAGTACATCGTCACCTCCAACGATGAACTCTACTATGTGCCAACTGGCAAAGAAATCAAACTGACTATGGGTGAAAGTTCCAGTGCGGTACGTTCTCTGTTGGACCTTGGGTTTTATCTTCGTCATATTGCCCAGCCGGGTGATTTATTGATGGTGGACGAACCTGAACTCAATTTACACCCTGAAAATCAGCGGCGCATAGCCCGGCTGTTGGCGCGACTGGTAAATCTGGGGATTAAGGTTTTCATCACCACCCACAGCGATTATATCGTCAAGGAGTTAAACACTCTGATTATGCTTAATCATGATAAGCCCCATCTAAAACGAATTGCTGAAATAGAAGGGTATCAGCCGGAAGAATTGATTTCCTCTGACAAGGTTAAAGTCTATATCGCCGAAGAAGCACTGGTGATGTTGGCGGGTAATCAGGAAAAAACTAAATGCCAAACCCTGACCCCTGCCGACATTTATCCAGAACTTGGCATTGAGGTTCGTAGTTTCGATACCACTATTGGGACGATGAACCGGATTCAGGAAACCATCGTCTGGGGAGGAGAATAATGTCTGATATTGTTATCCTCAAAGAGATGATTATGGATACTGCCACAGTGCCATTGGAAGATAGTCCTTATAACGACAAGAAAAAGCAGGTCACACTCATAGAACCAGGTCCTCCCGATTATTTCGTGACGATTTTCGGAATACCTAACAATGCTATTGTTGTTAAGGTGGATGCCTTTCCAGCACCGGAGAAGGTGTTTAACTGTTCAAAAGGTGAGTGCAAGCGTGCAGATTTTGTCATCGTGGCCGATACTGGCGAGAAGAAAGTCATCCTCTGTATTGAGATGAAGGCTAAGGCAACGACCAGCCCAGAGTTGGGAATCATTCAACAATTAAAAGGCGCACAATGTTTTGTTGCTTATTGTCAGGCTATTGGCAAAGTATTTTGGGACCAAGAGAATTTTCTGGACTCTTATGACTATCGCTTCATTAATATCAGGAATATCATGGTTGCCAAAAAAAGGACCCTGCACCACCCCCAAACAGGCATTCATGACCGTCCAGAACGGATGTTGAAAATTGGTTGCCCACATCACCTTGGTTTTAAGGATTTAGTTGGTAAAATATCTAAAAAGTAGTCAGTTTTATCAGTTTAGTTTAGTAGAGTGGGCCACGCGGTTTCTCGTCACCCACCACTTTGAACAGTTTAAATGGTGGGCAAACCAACACTTGTCCAGCCTACACTTACTGCCATTGACGATGTACCAAGGCCACTTCATAGCCCCTGGTTATCTCAAAGTGTATTTTGGCTATCGTTTATCGGATGGAACGGTGGTGGTGAATGCACAGCCGCTGGAGATGACGATTAATTAGCCCGTCTTGTGGATGGCTGAGGAGGAGGATGGACTGGCGGAGAGGTGGGGGTAAGCTGGTCCATCTGGCCAAGATTATAATGACTCCTGACCTAATCCCTAAATGAAATGAGAGGAATTTATGAACTATGCAGCAACTATCTATCAACCAGATTTTCTGTTCTGGCTCAACAGCAGGTGGAATTGCTACAACAAGGTCGATTGGCCGAACTTGACGTGAACAACCTCGTGGAGGAACTAGAAAGTATGGGGATCAGCCAACATCACCAACTCCTCAATCGTCTGCGCGTCTTGCTGATGCACCTACTGAAATGGCAATTTCAACCTAGGGTCAACGACCGAACCGCCGCCTTAGACCGGTTTCAACTACACCCCGAGAGTCTCTCCTCGGTAGCGGTGGTCCTAGTCGATGGAGGATACCCCGGTGACTCCTTGGCGGAAGCGGGGCTCGAGGCCACTGTGGATGGAGGTGGTAACACGCTCGGCACTTCACCAAGTTATCGTCAGGCTAAAACGCTGGGTGGTCGAACGTTCCTTCGCCTGGTTGGAGCAATGCCGGCGTCTCTGGCAGAACGGTGAATGACATTTGAACACTTTTCTGCATAAGGTTGTCTTGGGGTTTCGGTCTCTCCTCCTCAAAAGATGTTGAACCGGTTCTTAGGAAACCTGGAATCGGTGAAACTTAGGAACGTTAGCTCTTAGATTTTAATACCTCCATTAGTTGGTAAGGACTAGCATATTTTGATAATCATGGACGGTGAATGGTCTGATCAACTCTTTGCCCTCACCCCTCTTCCATGGGGAGAAAGGAGGAGAGCGGGTACTTAGGTGGTTTTTTTCCGACGCTTCTTAGTTTTCTTAGTTTTCTTAATTTTCTTAGACTTAAGAGGTAATTTCTGACCTTGTTCTTGAGCGGGTGTAGTCAGTTGTTCACGAGATTCTGGTAATAAATAAAAATCCATCACCTTTTTCGCAATCGGGGCGGCGATTTGGCTACCACCGCCACCATTTTCCACAATCACGGCTACTGCAATTTTTGGATTGTCAACCGGCGCAAAAGCGATAAACCAAGCATGGTCATGAAACTTTTTCGCTAATTTTCTAGCATTATAACGTTCATCTTGTTTGATCCCAACCACCTGAGCAGTCCCGGTTTTACCAGCTAATCGATAGGGTGAACGTTGTCCAATTCGGCGAGCAGTACCGCGCCCACTATGCGTAACAGCTTCCATTCCGGTTTTCGCAGCTTGCCAAAAATTCTGATTTTTCAAAGTAATCTTGGCAGGTTTGGTAAAAGGTAGGGTGCTCGTTTCATTAGAGTTAGTATCTTCTATGGCAAATACCAACCGCGGTTGCCGGTAAACTCCAGAGTTACTCAACGTGGCGGTGGCGACCGCCAGTTGCAGGGGAGTGCTCAACATAAAGCCTTGTCCGATACCGACGATTAGAGTTTCCCCAGCAAACCAGGCACGGTGGCGAGTACGTTCCTTCCACTCTTTGGAAGGCATGAGTCCAGCGGCTTCGCCGCTAATATCCAAATTGGTTTTTTGGCCAAAACCAAAACGCGACATAAATGCATGTAAACGGTCAATTCCTAAATCATTGGCCAAAGAATAGAAATAAACATCGCAGGATTGTTCAATGGCAGAGTGAAGATTCATCGCGCCATGTCCAGATTTTTTCCAATCTCGATAACGGTGGGATTCACCTTTAAGACTGTACCAGCCACGACACCAAGTACGACTTTGTTCAGTTCTCACGCCATATTCTAGCCCGCCCAAACTGACAATAGGTTTAATGGTGGAGCCGGGAGGATATTGTCCACGAATGGCGCGGTCGAATAATGGGCGGTCGGGTGAATCTCGTAGCAATCGATAACTGTCGGCATCGATACCATTAACGAAGGGATTGGGGTCGTAAGCGGGTGAACTGACTAATACTATGATTGCGCCGGTGTTAGGTTCCATGGCAACAATGGCGGCGCGTTGGTCTTTGACTAGGTCCTCGGCAAATTGCTGCACCGATAAATCTAAGTTCAGATATAAGTTTTTGCCAGACACTGCGGCAGTGCGTTCTAATACCCGTAACACTCGTCCTTGCACATTCGTTTCGACATTTTGAAAACCTACTTTGCCGTGTAATTCATTTTCATAGAATTTTTCTATGCCAATTTTTCCGATATAGTTACTACCACTATAGTTATGTTTGTCGATAACTTTTAGTTCATGTTCATTGATGCGACCGACATAGCCGATGGCATGGACTCCTCTGGGACCAAGCGGATAGTAACGACTCCAACTAGAACTGATTTCAATGCCAGGAAAGCGGTAGCTTTGTACAGAAAAGCGGGCGACCTCATCTTCGGTGAGATGTAAGCGTAGTGGCACCGCTTCAAATCGTCGTTTTTGGCGAATTTCTCGTTGAAATTGAGCGAGGTCATTGGAATCAATCGCAATGATTTTACTTAATGCTTGCACTGTGGGCTCAAAGTCAGGAACTTGTTCAGGAATCAGATTTAGGTTATAGGAAACACGGTTTTCGGCTAACAGGATTCCGTTACGATCGTAAATTAAACCGCGAATGGGTGGCAATGGGAGGATTTTTAGTCGATTATTTTCCGATAGCGTGGTATAATTATCATGGTTTATAATTTGTAAGAATATTAAACGGATGATAATTGTTAATAGAGCTATCATCATCAATACCCAGGCGATAATCAGGCGATGATTATAGGTTTTACGTATGTTAATGAGGTCCAGAAAGAAGCGAATATTGGTGGCCATGATTCAGGTAGTTGGTGTTTAGGAGAAAATGGTCAAAGTGTTTTAAACTTCAAAGGTGGTAAGTACTGAAGCAGAAATTCTACGGTATTTTGTATTTTCTCGTTTTTTTCTCGTTCCCACGCGGAGCGTGGGAACGAGAAAGTTGGCGCATTCTCTCCTCCTTGCTAAGGAGGGGTAGGGGGTGGTTGAGTCAACCGTGCGTAAGATGAGTGAGTAAATTAAATTATTCGGTAGGGGCGATGTGTGTCCTGTAAAATTAAGTATAGCCATGGCCAAAGAATCATACTGGTAATGGCCGGATAACACCAAGTCCAGTCGTCTGGGAAAGAATAACCAATGAGGCTTTGAAACCATAAATTTATTAGATTCCGAGTCGCAATTAAGCCACCCACTACCACGGCCTGTTGCCAACGTGGGTATAGTCGTAGGCGCTGATGTATTTGTGCCGTAAAGTAGGCTATTAAGGAATAACTAAGGGCTTGTTGACCTAATAGGGTATCGTTGAGTAGGTCATGGATTAGTCCAGCTAGCCAGCCGCTGAGAATGCCTACTTTTTGCGAAGTTGTCATAGCCCAATAAATCAAGATCAGCGCCGTCCAGTCCGGACGCCAGTAGACAAATTGAAGTGGCCAGGGCATGATGGATAACAAAAAGCTGATGATAAAGGTTAGGATAATTATCCAACCGCTATGACGACGCTGCACAATTTGGGTTCCTTTTCAATGGGTCTTAATGGGAAGAGACGGTTCTTGACTCCCAGAAGGAGATGGTGCCGACACTTTAGATGGCGGATTTTCCCAGATTAATAATACTTCACGATTTCGCTCTAATAAGGCTTTTGGCACTGCTTGAATTTGGGCATAAGGTTGGCTTATATCAAGATTGACTTCGGCAACCGTACCTACAGGATAGCCCGGTGGAAAATGACCTCCATTGCCAGAGGTGACTAAAAGGTCACCGGCTTTGATTTCGGTTTTAATTTCTGGTGTTGACAAATACAGTAAGTCTAGGCGATTAACTAGACCACGACCGACCGCAACGGTTTGTAAACCACTACGTACTACTTGCACTGGCAATTCATGTTTAGAATCAGTGAGTAGCATCACGGTGCTGGAGACCAACTCGACTTGAATTACTTGCCCTATGACCCCTTGGGCATCAACCACTGCTTGACCTTCAAACACCTCGTCAGACTGACCTTTATTGATAATTATTTTACGGGAGTAAGGTTCAACTGCAACCGCGAGGACGTCTGCCAATTGAACACGAGTATTCGCTTTAGGCACTGCCCCCAGCAATTTTCGTAATCGGGCATTTTCGCTGTTTAAATCTTCAAATTTTTGTAAAATTGCTTGCAAGCGCAAATTTTTTTCTTGCAATTCGGCATTTTCCGCCAACAATTGTAATTTGGTATTAAACGTAGAGGATAACCATTGACTGGTCTTGATCGGCATATCAACTATGTATCGAATTGGATAGATAATCGCCGATAAATGGGAACGTGCGGTCTTCAAGTATCCACGAGATTCTGCTAACATCATGCTGGTTGAAGCGAGGATGATGAAGATGAATCGTAAATTAAGGGAGTGAGATGAAAAGTTTTGAAGAAATAATGGTTTCATATTTTAATTGGCTCTTCTAAGATTTCTAAGATTTGACAACTGTTTTAAAGTTGTCAAATCTGAAACTTCATCTAAGATTTCTAACTCACCTTACGCATAACCACCCCCTGCCCCTCCTTGTTAAGGAGGGGAGTATGCGCCAACTAAGTTGGCAGGGTGTACTCCCCTTAACAAGGAGGGGCAGGGGGTGGTTGAGTTAACCGTGCGTAAGGTGAGTTTCTAAGATTTGACAACTTTTTTAAGGTTGTCAAATCTGAAACTTCTCTGAAACTTCAATTGTTGCTTTCCAGTGCGAGAACTTCTGGTCCAAATTCTTCAATCAATTCTAGGGCCCGGCCGCCACCTCTGGCGACACAAGTTAATGGATCATCCGCAATAATAACCGGGAGTCCAGTTTCTTCCATTAATAAGCGGTCGATGTCTGTTAATAAGGCCCCTCCTCCGGTGAGCACCATGCCTTTTTCGGCAACATCTGAACCTAATTCAGGGGGAATTTTTTCCAAGGCTTTTTTGACGGTACTGACTATACTTGACAATGGCTCTTGTAAAGCCTCTAATACTTCATTGCTGTTTAGCTTGAAACTACGGGGAATCCCTTCGGCTAGATTGCGACCCCTTACATAAATTTCTCGCAATTCTTTACCTGGGTAAGCGGAACCTATTTCGTGTTTGATTCTTTCCGCGGTAACCTCCCCAATCAGTGTGCTATAATGACGACGGACATAATTGACAATCGCTTCATCGAAACGGTCTCCGCCGATTCTAATAGATTCTGAATAAACAATACCATTAAGCGATAAAATACCGACTTCGGTGGTGCCACCGCCAATATCTAAAACCATTGAGCCAGTCGGCTCACTTACCGGTAATCCTGCGCCTATGGCCGCTGCCATCGGTTCCTCAATTAAATAGACTTCGCGAGCACCGGCGCCAATAGCCGATTCACGGATAGCTCTACGCTCTACTTGAGTAGAACCACAAGGCACACAAATTAAAACCCGTGGGGATGGCTGGAAAAATCGATTTTTTTCATGAACTTTTTTAATAAAATCATGTAACATTCTTTCGGTAATAGTGAAATCAGCAATAACTCCGTCTTTCATCGGACGAATGGCGGTGATATGGCCAGGCGTGCGTCCGAGCATTTGTTTGGCTTCATTGCCTATAGCGGCTATGGTCTTAGGACCTCCACCTTCGCGTTGCCGAATGGCCACTACCGATGGCTCATTCAAAACGATTCCTTTTCCTCTTATATAAATGAGGGTATTAGCTGTGCCTAAATCAATCGATAAATCGTTGGAAAACATACCACGTAGACTTTTGAATAACATGGATTTATATTAATTTGGTAATGAGTGGATAATTATTTGGTCAGGACTTACGCCACACCTGGCGTTCACCCACCACTCCCATGAAGTACACAGTGGGTTAAGGAGGTGCTTCTGTAAAATCAGATAGTTACACAAATTGTTGCGTAAATCCTATTGGTTAATGATTAAGTAATCAGGTACAACGACTAATGGTACTCTATCGAACATCATTAATCATTATTCTAGTTACAATATTATGGTAAATATTTTTAAGTTCGATAGAACTTCTATCAATGGAATTTCCCACTAGAAGCACGCCTACGAAATTCGGTCAGCATGATGAAGTTTTTCACCAAACGTCAGCCATCATGTACTGCTCTCAATTATAATGACATCTGACACTATACTAACAGTCCGCACCTATTTTGGTTGTAATAAATAGCGAAGATATTATTAGTGTAGAAGGTAAATATTTTATTTATATTGTTTTTAGTGGATAATGAATTCTAAATAGTGGCTACTTTATCATTTTTTATACCATGTTTTCTATCCATGATACTTTTTTTAATATTTACCTTGATAATATTTACTAAATACTTAGATTTTTTAAATTAAGAGGCTTTTAAAATGTCATTACAACGTCAAGAGGTAGAAAAAATTGCCCATTTAGCACGAATTGCTTTAAGTGAGCAAGATATTCCCGAATACACTCGTAATCTTTCTAATATTTTGACTTTAGTCGAAGAAATGAACACCGTGAACACTAATGGTATTACGCCTATGGCACATCCGCTAGAAGCCATTGCCAGATTACGTCCAGATGTGGTCACCGAGGGCAATCAACGTGATCACTTCCAACAAATTGCGCCACAAGTTGAATCGGGCTTCTATTTAGTCCCTAAAGTCATTGAATAAATAACTTAACCCACTTCCTTCTATTGTCATGCACCATCAATCACTTTCAGAACTAAGTTCCCACTTGCAACAACGCTCATTTTCCAGTGAGGAACTTACTCACTATTTTTTGCGCCGTATCAATCAATACGATGCTCAACTCAATAGCTTCATTACAGTCACCCCAGAAACCGCGCTGGCACAAGCACGAGCGGCGGATAAATGTCTTCAAACTGGCACCGCGGGCCCTTTAACGGGAATCCCTATTGCTCATAAAGACATTTTCTGTACCAACGGCATTAAAACTTCTTGTGGCTCCAAAATGCTGGATCACTTTGTGGCGCCTTATAATGCCACCGTGGTGGAAAAATGTCAGGCTGCCGGTTTAGTCATGTTAGGCAAAACCAATATGGATGAATTTGCCATGGGGTCTTCCAATGAATCCAGTTTCTACGGCCCAGTGATTAATCCTTGGGACTCTAAAGCGGTTCCTGGTGGTTCCTCTGGTGGTTCCGCGGCCGCGGTAGCGGCTCGACTAACTCCAGTCGCTACTGGTACCGATACTGGTGGCTCCATTCGTCAACCCGCGGCTCTCTGCAATCTCACCGGCCTTAAGCCAACCTATGGCTTAGTCTCCCGTTATGGCATGATAGCCTTCGCTTCCAGCTTGGACCAAGGCGGCCCTTTGGCCAAATCCGCGCAAGATGTAGCTTTACTCTTAAACGCCATGGCTGGCTTTGACCCTCGTGACTCTACTTCCCTCAATCGCCCGGGCGAAGATTACACCGCTCAGTTAAATAATAGCCTCGTGGGTCTAAATGTTGGACTACCTAAAGAATTTTTTAGTGACGGTTTAGACCCTGAAGTGGGTAAACTCTTACAAAATGCCATTTCTGAATTGGAAAGTGCGGGGGCCATCTTGCATGATATTGAACTTCCGCACACGGCTTTGGCGGTACCGGTATATTACATCATTGCCCCGGCCGAATGCTCCTCCAACCTCTCCCGATTCGATGGGGTACGCTTCGGTTACCGTTGTCATGAACCTAAAGACCTGATGGACTTATTCAAACGTTCTCGTGGTGAAGGTTTTGGGGCCGAAGTCAAACGTCGAATTATGATTGGTACTTATGCCCTGTCGGCGGGTTATTACGATGCTTATTATCTGAAAGCCCAACAAATTCGCCGGCTACTGACTCAAGACTTCAAAAACGCTTTTCAACAAGTGGATGTTATTCTCGGCCCCACCTCTCCCACACCGGCTTTCAATTTAGGAGAACGAGTGGATGACCCGCTTAAAATGTATTTATCTGACATTTATACCTTGTCCGTTAATTTGGCCGGTCTGCCAGGTCTCTCTCTTCCAGCGGGCTTTGTGGGTACCCGGCCCTGCGGAATGCAATTAATCGGCAACTACTTTAGTGAGGCTAGACTCCTCAATATTGCTCATCAGTATCAATTACGTACCGATTGGCACCGTGCCAGTCCTAAACAGTTTGTTGACTAATCGGAGCATCTTCAACCACCCCCCAACCCCTCCTTGGTAAGGAGGGGAGAGCCACCCCCCAACTCCTCCTTTTTTTCGTTCCCACGCGCCAGCGTGGGAATGCCGTCGGGACGCGCCAGCGTCCCTTTCCCGCAACGCTGGTGCGTTGCCCACTGCATTCCCACGCTGGCGCGTGGGAACGAGATAAACCCCTCCTTGGTAAGGAGGGGAGAGCTACCTCCAACTTGGTAAGGAGGGGAGAACCACCCCCAACCCCTCCTTGGTAAGGAGGGGAGAGCTGCCTCCACTTGGTAAGGAGGGGAGAACCACCCCCAACCCCTCCTTGGTAAGGAGGGGAGAACCACCCCCAACCCCTCCTTGGTAAGGAGGGGAGAGCTGCCTCCACTTGGTAAGGAGGGGAGAACCACCCCCAACCCCTCCTTGGTAAGGAGGGGAGAACCACCCCCAACCCCTCCTTGGTAAGGAGGGGCAATTTTTTGTCTTAATTCACTATCCACACTGCCACCACTACTATATTATATATGTTCACCGGCATCATTCAAGCACTTGGTTGCCTCGCTCAACGTTTGCCCACTGGCCCAGATGCCAGACTATACATACAAACCAAGACCTTAGACCTTCGCACCGTCCAGCTAGGAGACAGTATTGCCGTTAATGGCGTTTGTCTTACCGTCGTGAATCTCCTTTCAGATGGTTTTTGGGCGGATGTCTCGGCCGAAACACTCAGTTGCACTACCCTGGGTGAACTACCCAATAATAGCGAAGTCAATTTAGAAACAGCACTCACCTTACAAACTCCGTTAGGCGGACATCTGGTGAGTGGTCATATTGACGGTATTGGCACGATTACGCACACTTATCACGAAGGCCGTTCGATTCGCTTGCATCTGCAATCTCCTCGTGAACTGGCTAAATATATTGCCCCCAAAGGTGCCATTAGTCTTGATGGCATCAGTCTCACGGTCAATACCGTCAGCGGTACCGAGTTTACTCTCAACATTGTCCCCCATACACTGGCGATGACCACGCTCAAACAAGCCAAAATTGGGCGACGTCTCAATTTAGAAGTTGATATTATTGCTCGTTATTTAGAACGTCTATTACTAGGTGACCAATCCGCTGGTGCCAATACCAAACTGTCATCAGAATTTCTGCAACAACATGGCTTTGCTTAAGTTTTAGATTTGACAACTTTCGAAAAGTTGTCAAATCTGGTGCTGGTTTTAGATTTGACAACTTTCGAAAAAGTTGTCAAATCTGGGACTGGTTTTAGATTTGACAACTTTCGCAAAGTTGTCAAATCTGATTTCGCAAAGTTGTCAAATCTGACCAGACCAATAATTATTGCTCAAACGGACGTAACAGACTTCTAATTTTTTGACGCATCCCTAAAATATCTAACCGCGAGTTAGTCAATCGAGTCACTTCGGCATCCATCGTTTTAATCTCTGCTCTCAACTTATCACGCTCCTTATCATCGTTGGTATAAGATAATTGTCGTTCCTTCTCATTTCGTTTATCTTCAGCCGTATACAACTGTTGTTCCATGGTCCGTAAGGCATTGGTTAAACCTTCGGTATAGCCATCTAAAAAAGCGGCTTCCAATTCCGGCGGACAAACGTTTTCATATTTTTTCGCTTGATTCCCTAAATCAAAACCATTAGCTGTGGTACAATATTCTTGTAATCCTTCCAGACGACCCGTTTGATAAGCCTCATAGTTAGGTTGTACCTGATATTCAGTACAAGCGGTTTGATGCTCTTCAAATCGAGATAAGGTATAACCTTGGCGACCATCAGCACGACCCACGCTCGTCCAATCTCCTTTTAAACATTCTTCTTTAGATAAAGTGGCGCAACTGGTACTAAAAAATGTCAGACTCATGACTAAGTAGATTGTTCTTAACATTAATTCTCCTTATAAAAATTTTGATAACTTTATTTAGATTTGACAACTTTCGAAAAGTTGTCAAATCTGACCGTTATTTATTTAGATTTGATAACTTTCGAAAAGTTGTCAAATCTGACCGTTATTTATTTAGATTTGACAACTTTCGAAAAGTTGTCAAATCTGACCGTTATTTATTTAGATTTGACAACTTTCGAAAAGTTGTCAAATCTGACCGTTATTTATTTAGATTTGACAACTTTCGAAAAGTTGTCAAATCTGACCGTTATTTATTTAGATTTGACAACTTTCGAAAAGTTGTCAAATCTGACCGCAAGTTACAATTTAGAAACGTTTACCTATCCCCAAACCAATTACCCATGGATTAATATCCACATCTACTGAAACACTACCAAGTGCGCCAGAATTAAAAGTAGCCGTGGTACCAATAGCCATGTATTTTAAATCCGCATTGAGGAACCATTCATTACCCAGGTCATAATCTGCGCCAAATTGAGTGACCCAGCCAAAAGAAGCATCCAAACTCGGCGCTGACACACCCTTCAATCCATTGTTTAGAGAATCAGTGGCAGACTCATCGAAGAAATAAGTATAGTTAAGGCCCAACCCTACATAAGGACTAAACCAGGCATCTGGGGTAGGATGATACTGCAAAATCAACGCCGGCGGTAACACTCGTGTTGACATAATGTTCCCAGGAGCTAGACTAGCCAGAGTATTGCCTTTGGCAGTGACCTCGTGTTTAGAACTCAAGTCCAATAATAATTCCGCCCCAATATTGGGAGTGAACATGTAAGTAAAATCAAGATCCAACGAATATCCACTCTCAACTTCGACACTGGTATCCGGCACGGTGGTGCCATTGGACGTAACATCATCACTGCTACTGTCAGGACTGATATTAATGATACGTCCACGTACCAAGAGATCACCTGTTTGGTAAGCCAACACGGGAATACAGGCGACACTGAAGCCGCTAACAAACAATAATGGTAAAGCTAGGCGGGGGAAACGCATCAATTTCTCCTTATTTTACAGGTTTATTAAATAAAGTTGCTGATTACGCAATTAACGTTTAATATTTATAACTTATTGAATATAAAATATTATCTGTTAATTAGTGATAAATTTGTGATTAAGAATCTTGGTTAATCACGATAGCTAGTATACAATACTACTTGAATAATATTATAACTGAAAATATGATATAAGGGACAATTACTAATTCTTTGACAAATTGTGCTAAAATCATCGGCTCTAAGCAAACTCGCAAAAATTATTGGAATCGTCAATTTTATTAATTTACGACCAAAAAAATCACCTTATGGAACTTAATTACTATCTAATTGCCGCCATCTCAGCCCTGGCTGGTGCTGTGGCGCAATACCTGCTTTCCAAATATCTTTGGCCCAATCGCGCCCGCTCATATATTTGGATTTTTGCCTACCGCAATCATAAACAATTAGGCGAGCCTTGTAAAACTGATTTAGTGTTAAAGCGTGACGGCTATAGTCTTGGTTACAGTTTTGACCGAAAAACCGCGTTATGGGTGTCTTATATCATCTCAAAAAATTCGATAGGAGTTGACCTCGAACGTGGTGATAAATTCTATGCGGATCCTAAAATTCCAGAAGAGCACCGGGTTAAACCGGAAGATTATCGAAATAGCGGTTATGACAAAGGTCATCTAGCCCCCAATTCGGCGATTGATTTTAGTCGTAAAGCCAACGACCAAACTTTTGCGATGAGCAATATTGCACCTCAGGAACCCAAATTAAATCGTCAAGCCTGGAAAAGTTTGGAAGGACTGATTGAACGTTGGACTCGTAGCAAAGGCAAATTGTATATTTGCACAGGCCCTCTGTATAACAAACGTTCAGAAAAAATCAATGGTGTCATTCCCATCCCACGGGCCTTTTACAAAGTTGTTTATTCGTTCCAACATCAACGTAGCATTGGTTTTATTTTGCCCAACAAAGACATTAGTGCCAGTGACTTATGGAAATATGTAAAAACGGTAGCCGAAGTAGAACTCGAAACAGAATCTCGTTTTTTTACTAATCTTGGTAAAGAGAAAGAGCAACAAAAAATTAAACGAGAATTAGATATAGCGTGGTGGCAAAACGGTTAATCATGACAAGTCGAATTAGCATGAGCCAGGGGCTACAAGTAGCACAACAAGCGACGGCGGACCTGGAACAATGGCTCCGCAGTCAACCCCAGACTCAACAAGTGCAGAATGTCGAAACGGACCCCAATATCAAACCATTGATATAGACTTACTATGGTGGCTCACCGACCACCGATGTTATCAAATAGAAATTAAAGGAGACCGCTGGCATCACACCGGCAACTTTTTTTTTGAAACCACCAGTAATCGTGAAAAAGGCACCCCTGGTTGTTTTCTCTACACGCAAGCAGACTTATTGTTTTATTATTTTGTAATACCCAAATCGTTATATATTTTACCCATGCCAACCACTCGTGACTGGTTTTTAGCCAATCAGGCTAGATTCAACGAGAGGACCACCACGACCCCGGTCGGTACACAACAATATTATACCACGGTGGGAAGGCTGGTACCGATTAAAATAGTGCTAACCGAAGTGCCTACAGTACAACATTTCAGTTTGTTACCTAAGTAGGGTGCGTCCCACGCACCTTATGGCGAACGCGCCCTCCTCTCCCAGAGGGCGAAGGGCGAAAGAACATATAGTAAAATTCATATAAGATTGTACGTACCCTCTGGAGTGCAATAAGAATTATTGCGCCGCTACGCGCCGCCAGGCGCAATAATTCTTATTGCACTCCAGAGGGAATAGTACAGGTTCAAAGGGATTTTACTATACCAGAAAATTTCTGCTTCAGTACTTATCTGGGACACCCCCGACCAATCTAAAAACCACGAGGAACTTTACTCATGAATGTGTATTACGACAAAGATGCTGATTTATCCATCATCAAAAGCAAAAAAGTCGCCATTATCGGCTACGGCTCTCAAGGTCATGCCCATGCCAATAATCTAAAAGACTCTGGCATCGAGGTCGTAGTTGGACTGCGTTTAGGCTCAAGCTCCGCCAAAAAAGCCGAAGCCGCCGGGTTGAAAACGAAATCCATCGAAGAAGCCGCCGCTTTTGGCGATGTCGTCATGATTTTGACCCCGGACCAACATCAAGCCAAACTCTATCGTGAAAATTTAGCACCCCACCTCAAACCAGGGGCGGCCATGGCCTTTGCTCACGGTTTCAATATTCACTTTGGACAAATTGAACCACGAGCCGACTTAGATGTCATTATGATTGCCCCCAAAGGACCAGGACATCTCGTCCGCTCTATGTATACTCAAGGTGCCGGGGTCCCCTGCTTAATCGCGATACACCAAAATGCTAGCGGCCAAGCGCGAGAACTCGCCCTCTCCTACGCCTCGGCCAATGGTGGCGGTCGCGCCGGCATTATTGAAACCTCTTTCCGCGAAGAGACTGAAACTGACCTCTTTGGTGAACAATGTGTCTTATGTGGCGGCGTAACGTCATTGGCACAAGCCGGTTTTGAAACGCTGGTAGAAGCCGGTTACGCCCCCGAGATGGCCTATTTTGAATGCCTGCATGAACTAAAACTGATCGTCGATTTGATGTATGAGGGCGGCATTGCCAACATGCGCTACTCCATTTCCAACACCGCAGAATATGGAGACCTAACCCGCGGCCCCCGCATCATCACCGAACAAACCAAAGCCGAAATGCGCCAAATTCTCAAGGAGATTCAAAACGGTGAATTTGCGCGTGAATTTATCATGGAAAATCAAACCGGCGAAGCCACCTTTAAAGCCAAACGGCGACTAGCACGGGAACATCAAATTGAAGTAGTGGGAGAAAAATTACGTAGTATGATGCCTTGGATTAAAGCGAATAAATTGGTAGATAAAAGTAAAAATTAATCAACGGTACTCCTCGATTTGACAACTTTTCGAAAGTTGTCAAATCTAAAACTGGCCACTCAGATTTGACAACTTTTCGCAAGTTGTCAAATCTAAAACTGGCCCCACCCCAGATTTGGTAAGTACTGAAGCAAAAATTCTACGGTATTTTCCCTCACCCCCGGCCCCTCTCCCAGAGGGAGAGGGGCG
>DZAL01000123.1 GCA_022729575.1 Thiomargarita sp. | reverse complement strand
AACGTCTCTTCTGGCAAGTGCTAAGTTTCCTAAACCTTTGAGGTTTAGGAAACTTAGAATCGCCGAGGTTTCCTAAACCGGTGAGGTTTCGGAAACCTAAAACTGGTAAGGTTTCGGAAAGTTAGCACCTGGATTTTAATACCTCCATTAATTGGTAGGGACTACCCGTATTTTTGATAATTGAACTTAGATTTGACAACTTTTTTAAAGTTGTCAAATCTCGATAAGGGGTTTATTTAATCATATCCCATTCATTCGATAGAAAGATGTGATAGCTTTTTGAAAGTTGTCAAATCTCACCCCACCTTCTTCAATGCCTCCAACAATAAAAAATTATCCTCCTCAGTACCCACCGTTATTCGCAGATGTCTAGGCATTTGATAACCTCCACCAATGGGACGCACAATAAGTCCCTCGTATAACAATTTTTCATAAATCTTTTCCCCTTCTCCCACCTCAACACAGATAAAATTACCCGCCGATTTGATATAAGGTAATCTTAACTCCTCAAAACCTTGAGTCAGTTGTAACATCCCTTCACGGTTAACCGCCAGACTTTGTTGCAGATAATCAGTATCTTCTAAAGCCGCGGTCGCGGCCACCAATGCCAATGAATTGACATTAAACGGTTGGCGGACGCGATTAAGTAAATTGGCAATGTCAGGATGGGAGACTGCATAACCTACTCGCAAACCGGCGAGACCGTAGGCTTTAGAAAAAGTGCGGGTGACAATCAGATTAGAATAATCGGCCAGCCAATCTAAACAGTTAGGATAATCGGGTTGTTGAGAAGCATACTCGAAATACGCCTCATCCACCACCACGATAATTTGCGGCGGAATCGCCTCTAAAAAAGTTTTCAGGTTAGTTTTGTCTAACCAAGTGCCAGTAGGATTATTGGGATTGGCAATAAAAATTAGACGAGTATTCTCACGAATAGCGGCCTGCATGGCGACTAAATCATGTCCCCAATGTTTAGCCGGCGTGACAATCGCTTGCGCACCAACGGCTTGAGTAATAATGGGATAGACGGCGAAGGCATGTTGGGAAAAAATTACGGAATCAGTAGCAGTGACAAAGGCTCGGGCCACCAATTCTAACACGTCATTGGAACCATTGCCCAAAGTAATCATATTTGGGTTAACGCTTAATCGTTTGGACAACGCTTGTTTGAGAATGAAACCATTACCATCTGGATAACGGGTAAGATTGTTTAATTGCGCTGGAATCACTTCGAGGACTCGTGGACTGGGACCGAGTGGATTTTCATTAGAGGCTAATTTGATGGCATTTTTGATACCAATTTCTCGTTCTAATTCTTCTATCGGTTTACCAGGTTGATAAGGTTGCAAGCCTTGTACCCCTGGCGTAGCCAGTTTGAAATAGCTGAGGGTCATTTAGGTTATTCCTATGGTAAGAAGAGAGATGGACTACCCTCACTACGGTGTCTCTCCTGGTGAAGAAAGATTGACATAGCAGTGAGGGAGAGAATACGGTCGAAATTAAGACCGCCCTCACCCCCTTTTGCAGAGGGAGAAGGGAGTTTGACGGAAATACTGAATTCTTTCACCCATCTCCCCCTGGAAGAGGGCAGTGGTGGTGAGGACACTTTCAGAGTGGTGGTGACCGCCGTTGGTTAATCGGTAACCTGCACGGTAATTTTGCGCGGTTGCACGACTTCCTTTTTCGGAATCTTAATTTGTAAGACTCCGTTTTTGCCGCTGGCCGCAATTTTATCGGCATCAGCGGTATCAGGCAAACTGAAACGACGGTAAAAGGTGCCATGTAATCGTTCCACCCGGTGGTAATCATTATTGTGCTCACGAGATTCTAGTTTGCGCTCACCTTTGAACGAAAGTACCCCATTGGCCATGGAGATTTCAATCTCTTTGGGATCCACGCCAGGAATATCCGCTTCAATAATAAAATGATTGCCCTCTTCCTTAATATCCACGGCAGGAATCCAAGCACTGGTCGCCACCGTAGAATCACCGTCGGTAGTGGTGCCACCACGGGCAAACATTTGTTCAATATCCCGCCGAAATTGATCCAACAAAGTCCATGGTTCATAATGCCGTAACGTAGTCATAATTATTTACCTCCGTAATCAATTTGGTTTATGATTAGTATTTACGCTCGACAATTATATAGGGATGTCGATTTAGAGTTTCAAGACCTAAAAAATTTGGTAGTCTCTTCAGGTAAATGAAAGTATTAAAATCAATAAGTTATTAGAAGAAAACCCACCAAAGTTTGTCTTTACTGGTAACGTTTATCAAACACGATATTCAGGTTATTTCGTAACTCATTGAAAATACCATACTTCATAGCGTAAAATCTGAGCTTTCACGGGCCGGGATAACACCCCTTCGAGGGGTGTTATCCCTTGAGTCTTTCACAGGCAGGGATAACACCCCTTCGAGGGGTGTTATCCCTTTGTGACTGGTATGCACCCTACACTTGCTACCTTTTATAATAGGCTTTGTCCCGGTTTTCAACCACCAAAGCGTTTGTTACCAATATCTATGCAAAAAAATGCCAATCATCTATTTTAGCTAGAGAGGGTGGGCAATCTATTTGTTGCGCCATATCTATCAACTTAAGCAATTTTGCAGATGACAAAAGGAAACTTTCGTGGTAGACTAGAAAAAATGTAACAGCTCTTAAATCTACCATAATTCAAAAGGCTTAATATGTATACTCTAGCAGAACTTGCCAAAACCATCCAAAATACTACCGAGATTTTTAATCTGGGACGAAAGCCTTAAACTTAATAGTATTATGCTGACGCGATGGGTGAATCCCAACTTGATTAAATCCTTAGAGTCCAATGCCAACTATTTTGAGAATCCGCTCTTTTCGCTTTCATTTTTACTCTGATGAAAGAACCTACCGCTATCCGAACCTGGGCGGAAAAACGAACCATTTTTGTGGAACTTACCGATGGGCGAATTATTAGCTTCCCAGCCGACCGTTTTCGGCGGTTGAAACTAGCCACTGAGGCACAATTGCAAGAAGTTTCCTTGCGCTTGAACGGTTATGCCTTGCGCTGGGAGAGTTTGGATGAGGATATTACCGTGCCGGGCATTGTTGCCAGGCGTTTCTAATTGCCGTTCTACAATTACCCTGAGAGGATAACGACACCCTAACCAACCAGTAAGCCCACGTAGGTTGGATTAATCAATGGTTGAGAAAACAGGTAGTCCTTACCAACTAATGGAGGTATTAAAATCTAAACACCGTAACCTTAGCTTAACTTGATGGCATTGCCTCGAAAGCGTGTTATCCCGGTCTTTTAATACCTCTGTTAGTTGGCTAGGCACTACCCCAAATTGAAACTGAAGGAGATAATTGAGCGGCCTGAATTAATGGGTCCCTGTCTTGATTACGGAAGTCACCGGTTTTTCCACCGACGAGTCCTTGAAACTGTGGCTGATCAATCGTTATTTCGTGCTTAGTTTAGATTTAATTTAGATTTGACAACTTTTCGAAAGTTGTCAAATCTTGAACTTGTTGAAAGTTGTCAAATCTTGAGAACATTTTAAAGTCATCACTAAAGGTACCATTCTATCGATAAACCAACTTTAACCGGCACCTATTCTGCCATCCCGTATTGGCGACTTTCTATCGTTTACTTTTTTTACTTTTGCAGTCTAGGTGCATTTATGCCCTATTGGAATTTATATTTACAATCAATGGGTTTCCAAGCGCAGGCTATTGGCGAATTAAACGCCATTATCGGTCTAAGTCGTGTCATTGCGCCAACTTTTTGGGGAAGTTTAGCCGATCGTAGCGGCCAACATAGAAAATTGGTACAATTAAATAGTTTACTAGCGGCTCTGTGTTTTGCTGGACTATTAATACAACAGAGTTACCTATGGATAGCTATCGTGATGGGATTATTCAGTTTCTTCTGGAGTGCGGCTTTAACTCTATTTGAAACCGTCACTTTGGCTCATTTAGAGTCTCAGCCCCATCGTTATACTCACTTGCGACTATGGGGTTCCCTGGGTTTTATTTTTACGGTGATACTGTTTGGAGGACTCTTTCAATATGTTGATATTAGTTTGCTACCTCTGTTGACCGTAGGATTGTTTATAAACATTTGGTTGGCTACTTTATTAGTACCCACCGCTCCTGTGGCCACTACCACCAGTGCCAGGTTACCATTTAAACAGGTGCTTCAGCAACCAACAGTGATAGCGTTATTAACGGTTGGTTTTTTAATGCAAACCAGTCATGGTCCTTACTATAATTTTTACACCATTTATTTAGAACAGCATGGCTATTCTAGTTTTTATATTGGTCAATTATGGGCCTTGGGAGTGATAGCAGAAATTGGTATTTTTCTCGTACTCCACCATTTATTAAAACGATTTAATTTACGTGACCTCCTTATTCTTAGTTTAGCACTTTCCAGTATTCGTTGGTTAATGATAGGATATGGCGTAGAATGGTGGATCGTATTATTATTGGCACAACTCCTCCATGCCGCTAGTTTTGGCATGTATCATGGTGTAGCTATTCAATTGATTCGCCAATATTTTACCGCCCACCATCAAGGACGTGGACAAGCATTATATAGCAGTATTGGCTTTGGTGCTGGCAGTGCCGTTGGTAGTTTACTCAGTGGTTATACTTGGGACACTTTGGGGGCTACCCTGAGCTATTGGGTCGCCGCAATTATTTGTGTTATTGCCATAATGATTAGTTGGCGTTGGGTAGTAAAAGATTAATTTATAGGACTTAGGAGTCTATTTATGTTTGGTATCCGTTTTATTAAAGTACAACCTACTACTTACCTCTTACAATACAGTCAAGGTCAATTAAAACGCGAAGGTCAAGGATTAGCCGGTTTTTACTTTTCCCCCTTTGCTTCGCTAGTAGCGGTGCCCATGGAAAGTGTCGATGTCCCGTTCATTTTTGAACAAGTCACGGCGGATTTTCAGGAAATTACGATTCAAGGTCAAGTGACTTATCGAGTGGTTGACCCGAAACAGTTGGCGCAGTTACTCAATTTTACCTTGGACCGGGCGGGTCGACATTACGTGAGTGCGGACCCAGAAAAATTGCCGCAACGTTTGATTAACTTGGTACAGGTATTCATGCAAAGTGAACTTGGGCACTTATCGTTACGCAAAGCCTTGACCGCGGCTAATATGTTGGTACAACAGGTTTACGACTCGTTGCAGACCGCGAAGGAGGTTAAATTACTCGGTTTAGAAATTTTAGGTTTATCTATTCTAACCATTAAACCTAACCCTGATACGGCCCGGGCGTTAGAGGCCGATGTTCGAGAACAATTGCTAAGGGAGGCCGATCAAGCCATTTATGCTCGACGTAATGCGTCCATTGAGCAGGAGCGAGCAATTAAAGAAAATGAATTAAATACCGAAATTGCGGTGGAACATAAAAATCGACAAGTGCGAGAAGCACAAATGGAAGTTGAGCGGTCAGTGAAGGAAAGACAGCGGCAAATACAGGACGAGGAGATGACAGGGAAAATTTCTTTGGAACAACGCAATAAAGAGTTAGTTAATTTGACGGCGGAGAATCTCCGTTGTGAAGCCGATACTAAAGCCTATGGTCTCACGGCGACCATGCAAGCGTTGGCGGGAGTGGATGCTAAAGTGTTACAAGCGTTGGCCAGTATGGGTATGAATTCTAGCCAATTAGTGGCGTTGGCGTTTCGTGAATTAGCGGAAGGTGCCGAAAAAATTGGGGAATTGAATGTGTCACCGGATTTATTGCGAGAGCTTTTGGAACCTCGTTCATTATCTCATCAAGCAGCGGGTAAATTTAATTCGCCCCAGGCCAAAAAGTAACTTCTATCATGACTGCTAAGTTAATGATTTACCACAGAAATCCAGTTGGAAAAATTGGGCCAATGATATGATATGAAACGCACCACCGACAATAAAATTGTTCTGATCGTTAGACCAACTCGAACTGATGAATTGAAAGCGCGTTTTAATACTTTAGGACAAGCTCGTTTTTATATTGAACATCAGGGGGCCGATTTTTCCGATTATCTCCAAGAAGATGAGCATTATAAAACCGCTATGGTCAATGCTCAGACCTTACTAAGCAATTTGGGACGAGTACATTTATTACAACGCAAATTTTTACCCAATTTTGTGTTTGGGCCACAAGATATAGTTGTGGTCTTAGGTCAAGATGGATTAGTCGCGAATACGGTAAAATATCTGAATGGTCAACCCGTGATTGGAGTCAATCCCGACCCACAACGTTGGGAAGGCATATTGCTCCCATTTCAGGTCACTGATTTGCCTAAAATTATACCCGAGGTGTTTGCCCAGCGACGACGAGTAAAAGCAGTGACGATGGCCAAAGCGACGTTAAATAACGGACAAGTGTTATATGCGGTGAATGATTTATTCATTGGGCCAAAATCACATATTTCGGCGCGTTATCTGATTAAAACAGGTAACCGTGAAGAGCAACAATCCTCTAGCGGTATTATTGTTTCCACTGGGTTAGGAGCCACTGGCTGGTTTAAAAGTTTAATGGCTGGAGCCACTGGTATTACTCAAGCGTTACTGGCACAAAGCATGGTTAAAGTTGACAATTTTCAAAAAGTGGTCAACTCGTTGCCGTTAACCTGTCCTCAAGTACCTTGGGACGCTGATTATTTATATTTCACGGTGCGAGAACCTTTTCCTAGCACTATTTCTACTGCCAACTTGGTGTTTGGTAAGATTACCCCACCACAACCGTTGTTGATAATCTCCCAAATGCCGGAGCATGGGGTGATTTTTAGCGATGGTATCGAGGAAGATTTTTTGGAATTTAATTCGGGGACTCGTGCCACGATAGAGTTGGCCGAGAAACGGGGGTATTTGGTAGTTTAAACCAAGTTAGATTTGACAACTTTCAAAAAGTTGTCAAATCTTGATTGCAGTTAGATTTGACAACTTTCAAAAAGTTGTCAAATCTTGATTGCAGTTAGATTTGACAACTTTCAAAAAGTTGTCAAATCTTGATAAATCTTGATAAATAACGAGGAGCAAATGAATACTATAGAAGCCAATCATTTTGATACACTTCGTCAACATTTAAGCCGACATATCATTGGTCAATCTCATTTGCTTAATAGCATGTTAGTTTGCCTATTAAGTGATGGTCACCTCTTACTGGAAGGGATGCCTGGACTGGCTAAAACTACGGCCATCAAAACTTTGGCGGTGGCCATCGAAGGTGAATTTCACCGGATTCAATTTACGCCAGATTTATTACCTGCGGATTTAATTGGTACCGATATTTATCACCATGAGCGCGGAGAATTTGAATTTCGGCCAGGTCCATTATTTCATAATATCTTGTTAGCCGATGAAATTAACCGTGCGCCTCCTAAAGTACAATCAGCATTGTTAGAAGCCATGGCGGAGCGACAAATTACGGTAGGTCAACATACTTATAAATTACCGGCATTGTTTATGGTACTGGCGACTCAGAATCCGGTTGAGCATGAAGGTACTTATCCTTTACCCGAAGCTCAATTAGACCGCTTTCTGCTTCATGTGCGAATAGACTATCCCAACCGTGAAGAAGAGTTGGCCATTTTAGAGTTAATGGAAACACAGTCTATCTCAGTGCCGACGTTGGCTTTTCCGGAAATTAATCAGCAAGATTTACAAACGGCCAAGGAAATGGTCATGCAAGTTTATTTGACGCCAAAATTAAAAGAATATATCGTTGACGTGGTTCAAGCCACCCGCTTTCCGGCTAAATTTGATAGTGATTTGCAACGCTGGCAACGTTTTGGTGCGTCACCCCGCGCCAGTATTGCCCTAAGCCGTTGCGCTAGAGCCTTGGCCTGGTTACAACGAGAAAGTTATGTCTCGCCGGAGCATATTCAAGCGGTCATACCAGACATTTTACGGCATCGAATTTTATTGTCTTTTGAAGCCGAAGCCGAAGGCATTACCACCGATGATTTTATTCAAAAATTGATACAAGTAGTGGCGGTGCCGTAACTATTAAGTTAAGTTAAAGTAGGGTGCGTCCCACGCACCACTTAGGCACTATGCGGTTTTCCAAATGGTGCGTGGGACGCCCTCGACCAATCTAAGTGGTGCGTGGGACGCACCCTACCTATCGAGGAATTATATAATAATGATAACCACTCCCATTTTTCTAGTAGGTGCCGAACGCTCAGGCACTACCTTATTGCGCTTGATGCTCGACTATCATCCACAAATCGCTTTTCACCATGAATTTGAGTTGGTGGTAGAACAACTTAGTGAAGATTCTACCGCTTGGCCCGAGTTGAATGATTATTATGAGTATCTCTCTACTCACCGCATTTTTTTACATGCTAACTTCAATATTAACCAAACTCTGTCCTATCCAGAATTAGTAAATGATTTTTTGCTACAAAAGCAACAACGTAGTGGTCACAAACCGGTTATAGGGGCCACCGTACATCATCAATTTCATCTGCTCACCCGGATTTGGCCACAAGCTAAATTTATTCATCTGCTCCGTGATGGTCGAGATGTGGCTCGCTCCATGATTGTCATGGGTTGGGCCGGTAATATGTTTTCGGGAGTAGAAGAATGGATTAAAGCCGAAACCATTTGGGAACGTTTTAGTCGGCAGTTAACCCCTGACCAACAATTATCGGTTAAGTACGAAGACTTGATTTTAAATAGTGACCAGGTATTAACTCAAATTTGTCAATTTATCGGAGTGCCATTTGATAAGGCTATGTACGATTATGCCAACCATAGCACTTATCATTTACCGGAACCGAGTTTAGTTAGCCAATGGCGCAAAAAATTGTCGGCCCATGAAATTCAATTAGCCGAAAGTCAAATTGCACCGATGTTAGAAGCGCGTGGCTATCCGCTCGGTGGCCTACCACTATTGACTATTACCAAAATATTACGTTGGCGTATGGGTATACAAAACCGTTGGGCTAAAATGCGCTTTCGTTGGCAACGTTACCCCACCAAATTGTACTTGGCTGATGTATTATCGCGTCGCTTTGGGACTAAGCGTTGGCGAAAACGAGTGCAAATTCGTATTAATGAACATGATAACCAATTTATGAAATAACTTAATGACCTGGCGACTAATTTCATAGAAGTGAGATGATGATAGAATTTTAAATTGAGTTAGAGTTAAGTACTGAAGCAGAAATTCGGCGGTATTTTCCCTCACCCCCGACCCCTCTCCCAGAGGGCGAGGGGCGAAAGAAAATACCAGAAAATTTCTGCTTCAGTACTTACCAATTGGTCTAAGGGATAACACCCCTTCGAGGGGTGTTTTCCCTGTCAACTAAAACTGTAAACGACATTTAAACACTTCTCATCAAAGGGTGATATTAACTTTCTTTTCTCTCCTCCTAAAAAGACTCTTAGAAAACTAAAGCCGTTGCTACAATCAACATGTCTGCTTGAGTACGCACTTGCCCTTTTACACTGAATTGTCCTCGTAATTATCCCGCCAGTTTGGCAATTTCGACAGTGACTAGAAGATAACGCATCAGCACCAAACCTCTCTTTCCTGTATCGCTGGTTGCGCACGGCCTTCCGTCATGAAATCATCTGGAAACTCCGCCAATGAATGAATAAGTTTGGAGAAATCCGTTTCGGCTCCTTCTGACACTTGAACAGGAATCGCTTGAGGTGGCTTTGGTTCGTTTTCCAAAATTGTGATTAAAGCACGTACTGGCTTAATCAGCTTAATTTGTTCCAGAATACGAATCTGTCCATTTGGTTCGATAATGGCTTCCAGTGTGGTAAGTTCTGAAGCATGAATTCGGCGGTATTTTCCCTCACCCCCGACCCCTCTCCCAGAGGGCGAGGGGCGAAATTAAACACTGGTGCCGCCATACTCCCCTCGCCCTCTGGGAGAGGGGCCGGGGGTGAGGGGAACATACCAGAAAATTTCTGCTTCAGCCAGGTAGGGTGGGCAACGGCTTTATCGTTGCCCACCACCTCCACGATAACAGGTGGGCAAACCAAAGGACGTTTGCCCACCCCCTACTCGACTGACTTACTCGCTTATCGTTACCGTCATCGCATCGTCATTTAAGACGATAGAGCCATCGGCTAATCGATAACCAAAGTGGATGCTTACATACCCAGCGGCACTTAAGGTGCCTTGATAAATCGTAATGGGTTGTATTTCCGCCAGTTTGATTGCTTTTTTGAAGGCTACCAAGTTGGCATTATTAAAATCCCATGACAACAACGCACCGTTGTGGTCCAACATGAAATAAATCGCTTTATCCTTTTGAGTGAGGCGATAAGAGGCATAAACAAACAGGTCGGCAGTTTGATTTACCGCTGTTTGCTCTACCGTCATCTGACCACGAATATCCAGTTGGTCAACCTGTGTCTTGACTTTCTGATTGGTTTCGTATTTAGTGCCCTCATTGACCGCGATACCACCGGCAAAATGAGTCTTGGTGGTGATACGTTGACCTTCCGCGTCTAAGGCGGTGACTTTTGCTAACTTGGGTAATTTAGGTAAAGTCTCCACCGGCGTAATTTCCGCGGTCGGCGGCTCGGTGGTCGTTGGTTCCACCGCGTTGACGGTGACTCCTTCTTCCAAGATGACTCCTTGACCTAGAATGACTCCGGTTAACTGGCTACCTGCCAATACTCGTACATTTTCCAACAAGGCTGGGGCAGTTTCATCTCCTTGAATGCGTCCTTGTAATTTACCACCGCGCAGACTGGCGTTAGGGGCGAAATTCACGTCGATAAATACGCCGCCAACTTTGCTGGCATTGATAATATTTCCAGCTAAGGTACCGCCGGTGACCGATGCGCCAACAAATTTGATGTCTTCCAAAGTGCCTTCATTGATAATGTAGCCAGATAAAGTGCCGCCCTTTAAAATGGCAGTTTTCTGGATGGTTACTTGGGAGACAAAACCGGCATTGGCAATAGTCCCTGCTAATTGTCCTCCTGATAATTTCGCACTGGGGGTTAAAGTTGCACCGGTGATTACGCGCCCACGATTGTTACACATGCCTTCAATCACGCCTTCGGTGGGGCATTCACCTATCATATTGTTAGGCACCGGCGGTATAATGGGCACTTGGCTAGTCGTGCCAGTACCAGTACCAGATGGAGTGGTCGTCGCTGGTGTCGCTGACCCAATTGTCCCGGAGGATGTTGAGGATTCTGCACCTGTGGTCGGAGTGGTTGGCGTGACAACATCAGAATCCGGAGTGGTCGTACCACCAGTGGTGACCGGTGTGATCGGCGCAAAAGTCATCTGCTCTGCCACTATCACTGGCACTTCAATAGAAGCACTCGCGGTTGGGTCGGCTTGCGAAGTGGCTGTAACCTTAATCAGATTCGTAGCACCACGGGTGGCGGGTAAAGTCACGGTTAACGATAAGTCAATCGTATCTAAGGCCGCTAAAGTCACCGTAGTGGGTGGTAACTTAGTCAGTGGCCAACCCGCGCTGTCGGTAACGGTCAGCGTAAAGGTATCTTCGGCGGGACTGCCATTAGCTAAACTCGTCGTTAATGGTAACTCCGTTTGAGGCTCCCCAAATAAACCGCCTGGATTGCTTAACGACACGTCATGCAGAATCTTCGCGGGACCTACGACGATATTCGTGGCTTCAATCAAATCCGACAGTTTCACTTGATCATCCAAGAGCACCGTGTTGGAGAAGATATACACGTCACCGCTGGCTTTCAAAATATCACCACTGCTACCACGCATATCAATGGCACCCCCTTCACCCACAGCTAAGGTAATATTCCCCGTCGCAGTGAAGACCGTGCCTTCTAAATCACTCAGATTCAAAGTCCAGCCATCTCCTCCGTAAATCGTGAGGTCGCCGCCTTCCACTTTGGTATTAGCACCAGACAAGGTGAGCACATTCGGGTCAGTATTAAAACCGCCATCACGTCCATTGGTAGCGCAATTCTTCCCGCCTTTACCCATGGTGAAAGGTCCTTGCAAGTTGACATTGGCCATGGCATTCAGGCGCATGTTGCCACCATTGCCACCGGTTTGACCGGCTGCATAATTGCAATCGCCCCCATTTCCTGAATAAATTCCGCGACTGGAATCGCTCTTCAGGTAATTACTGCCCCAAATCCCAATGGTGCCACCTCCACCGCTTTGACCAGGTTGAGTGCCGGTTAAATCACCGCCGTCACCGGCTCGAATCAAGCCTGATCCGGTGTTAGTGAGTCCGTTGCCATAAATACTGATACTGCCTCCCCAAGCACCGTATTCTTGGCCGGAGCCACCTTGACCAGAGACGATTTCTCCTGCATTTTTGAAGATACCGGCTGAGAGGTAAACCCCTGCGCCAGGTTTGCCACAACTGTTATTTCCCCACCAAGAATATTGGCAGGTGGTGGCACCAGCAGATTCATTGGCGCCCGGTTTGCCGCGGATAAGACCTTTATTTTCTAAGTAATCTATGGCGGTAATACTGACATAGTTTCCATAATAATAAGCCGAAGAATTCGAACTTTCCAAGGTACCACCGGCTTCGATACAAAGCGTCCGCACTATGGCATAAGGTGCCGCAGTGACCGTATGACCGGATTTAATCCGTACCACATCTTTTTCGCTGGGATAGTTGGCACCGGTGGAATTATTCACCCGTTGCCAAACGTCAGAATCACCTTGGTAATTCCAATAATTGCCGCCAGTTTGGGTCGCCCAGGGCCCACTCTTGACTGATTCGAGGGTAATATTGGTATCCTCGCAATCTTTGGGTTTAGTGGCTTTTCCTTGTAAAGCTACGGCCACGGCTGGGGCATTTGAAGTAACGCCTAAGTTCGCTTGTTTGTCTCCTTCTTCGACTGGGACGAAGTATAGATAAACGTCGCATTCCTCTCCTGGATTTAACGCACCTTTATAAGAGCACCAAGACCATTGATGACCTTGGAAATCGCTTGCATTAGGTCCGGTCAGGTCCAGTTGATTGACGCTGAGATTGATATTACCGGTATTCTTCATCGTGAAGCGTTGGTATTGGTAATAATTTAAAGCGCCGGCGGTGGTTTCACCAAAATCGTGAGAGGATGGAGAAACTTCTATTTTTGGTAGGCCCGTAGCCACTGCTTCCGCTTGAATCGGGACGGTCGGCGCCGTGGTGGTGGGTTTATCAAAATTGAAATTCAAGGCGGCTTGCTTTTGACCTTCAGTGATCGGGGTGAATATGGTTTTGAAGAAACAAGAGCTGTAGCTATAATTCAACCAGCTACCATTATAGCATTGCTGATTTTGTGTGCTAAATTCTACTGAATTGACACCGGTAAATGACACTCCATTGAGATTCACTAGCCCGCAATCTTGACCCCACACGCCTACATATTGGTCCATTTTGCGGCTGTTGCCAATCACTTCCACGCCAAACGAGACCGTGCTCGGCCAGGTCCAGATTTGTAACTGACACGGTGGTTTCGGGGTAAAGTTGACCGTGCAAGTGGTGTCAGCTTCGCCCAAAGTTACCGTGGTGGCGCTGGTACCGTTACTGTTATCGCATTCTGGTCCCCAACCGGCAAATAATGAGTTAGCGTCGGGTGATGCCATCAAAGTGACGGTATTGCCTGCCATATAATTGGCCGCACATACGTCTCCACATTGGAGTTGACCTTCGGCGGAAGTGACGGTACCGCCGCCTTGACCGGCTTTATTAATGATTAGTTGGGGTAGCGGTTTTGGCGCAAAATTGGCGGTGCAAGTGGTATCCGCGTCGCCCAAGGTAATCGTGCCAGCACTGGTGTTGCCACCACATTCAGGTCCCCACCCGGTAAATGATGAACTAGCGTCTGGTGAAGCTATCAAAGTCACGGTCTGACCTGCTGAGTAATTCGCTTCACATACGTCACCACATTGGAGTATACCATCGGTGGAGGTGACGCTACCATCTCCTTGACCGGCTTTATTAATCGTCAATTTGGGCAAAGTGGATAGTAACCCAAAAGTCGCGGTGCAGGTCTTACTTGACGGGCCAGTAGTTATCGTGGTGGTCGGTAAAGTTTCCCCACATTCGCTATTCCAACCGGTGAAACTAGAATTGGCATCTGGCGTGGCGGTTAAACTCATGGTTAGCCCAGAAGTATATTCAGCCGCACAACTGTTACCGCAATTAATCTGGTCATCCATAGAGGTGACCGTGCCTTTGCCTTTCCCTGATTTGTTTACTTGTAAACGCCAAACATCCGCTGGCAACGCGGAAAATTTCACTTCGCAAGTTTTGGCAGTATTTAATAACACTGTAGTCGAAGTGCTACCGCCCCCGCTACATTGCGCCCCCCAACCGGCAAAAGACGAGTTTTCATCGGGCGTGGCGGAGACCACAATTAGACTATTCTGTGAATATTCTTGAGAACATACGTCTCCACAATTAATTGAACCTGGTGAAGTCGTTACGGTCCCTTTGCCGGTACCAGATTTAGTGATGTTAAATAAAGTCGCTGGAGGAGGCGGGGTAGGGATAATATTAAAATTGGCGGTGCAAGTCAATGGATTTTGTAGCACAATCTTAGTGGTGGCGGCGGTGCCACTACATGCACCACTCCAACCAGTAAAAGTCATCCCGGAATCGGCCGTGGCGGTCAAGTTAACCGTGGTGCTAGAAGCATAATCGGCGGTACATACACTGCCGCAATTAATACCACTGGGTGAAGAGACCACGGTACCAGAGCCTTTACCGGTTTTAGTCACGGTCAAGCGTTGAATAGCCGTATTAAAAGTAGCTGAACAAGTTTTAGCCGCGTCGACGGTTAGAGAAGCGGTGGAATTGGTGGCGGCGGTACTGCAATTTTGTCCCCAGCCCGCAAAAGTGGAATTAGCGTCCGGACTGGCGGTAAAGGTGACGACACTGCCAGAATTATAATTACTGGAGCAAGTAGTGCCACAATTTATTTTGCCACCAGTTTCCGACACCGTGCCCGTGCCCGTGCCCGCTTTGGCGATGGTGACGGTAAATACGGAAGAAGAATTGGCCGTAAATGTGGCGGTACATGTTTGACTGGCAGCATCTAATAACACACTGCCTAAAGCACTGCCTGAGCAATCACCACCCCAATTAGTAAAGGTAGAGTTGGCATCTGGTGTGGCTATTAGGGTAACCGTGTCATTACTGGTAAAATAAGCGGTGCAACTGGTACTACATAGATTAATCGCGCCAGTCGTTGGGGCTGGGGTAGCGCCAGCAGTGATCGTACCGTTGCCGGTGCTGGTGCTGGCTTTAGTGGCCGTCAACGATACCGTTTGCGCCAACACCACTGAAGGTGCGCTTAATGCTAATAGGCAGGCACCTGGATATAAAATGCGTCTAATTTCACGAATCATATTAAACTCCTTAATGTAAGCCTAATTATCTTCATTGAAAATAATTATAGTAATATAGTCAATTATGAGAATTATAATCTCATCTATTAATACTAGACTATATTCATTTCAAGTGACAACTTTTTTTAGATTAATTTTTCAAAACTTCAATCTAACTTATAGTAATATTCATTCACTGTTGTACTTGAAGTCTGAGGGATAACACCCCTCGAGCCGGCTTGAAGTCTGAGGGATAACACCCCTCGAAGGGGTGTTAAGTACTGAAGCAGAAATTTTCTCGTATTTTCTTTCGCCCCTCGCCCTCTGGGAGAGGGGCCGGGGGTGAGGGAAAATACCGTAAAATTTCTGTTTCAGTGCTTATCCCTACTGGCCGGCCAAATTCATTGTAGAACAAATAGGTAAGGATATTACTATAATGCACACAGACGAGAGACCGCAGGCAATGCCTCAAATTTTTATAAAATCTATATTATCATCTAGTTATAAAAGATTGTTAGAATTTAGATGCAAAGTGGAAAATATCTTATTATAATAATAGAGTAGTCTCAAAATAATCATTTTAGTAGGAATAATTTTATGAATCAACAAACCATTTATTCTCGTTATTCAATGCCCCTGATTGAAGTTACCGCAGTGATGAAGGCCAGTTGTCCACCGTGGGTGCGTGGTTGGGCTACTTTACTGCTGCTCCTGACCCTCCTTTTTGAAATTGGAATATTCGCCAGTCAGTGGCTTAGTCCGCTATTATTTTCCCAACGGGCCATTGAAACTCCTTATGGTCTCGACCTCCCTTCTCAGACTCAACCATCGAATACCGTGATGGTTAAATAACTTGAGGCCATTGCTCCTGATGGTTTCGACTGAATTTTTAACCCTTAATTTTCAATTCTTCATTAAAGTTGATATTTATTTATGTTAGAAAAACCTGCTAAGACACAAGTAATGATTCAAGATTTAATTGCGAAACGCTGGAGTCCACGAGCGTTTGACCCAGAGAAACTGGTAACTCGCGAGCAAATAATTACCTTGCTCGAAGCTGCCAGATGGGCACCGTCTTCTCGTAATGAACAACCGTGGCATTTTTTAGTATTTGATAAACAAACTAATTTGGCCGCCTGGGAAAACATGCTGAGTTGTTTAGATGAAGCCAACCAACAATGGGCCAAACACGCGCCGTTGTTAATTTTGACTACCGCCAAGGGTAATTTTGAGCATAATAATCAACCCAATCGTTGGGCGCTATACGATTGCGGAGCGGCGGCGGAAAATATTTGCTTACAAGCCACCGCCTTGGGTTTGGTCGTCCATCAGATGGGGGGCTTTAAACTAGCGAAAACGCATGAATTAATGGGCTTGCCCATAGAAATAACATGTTTATCAGTGATGGCTATCGGTTATCAAGCCTCTCCTGAGATTTTGGAGGATAGTTTTAAAACTCGTGAATTAGAAGAGCGGAGTCGAAAACCATTGACTGAGAGTTTTTATGAAGGACCATGGGGAGTGTCTCTCTTGACTTAATCGTTTTGAGAAGGAGTCCAAAACCCGTTTTGGACTCCTCAATCAGGGCCAGACTACCGAATCACTGATACAACCACACTCGCATTAACGAGAATAATTTATTGGAGTCCACCGGCTTGGCTAAATAATCATTCGCCCCCGCTTCAATACACTTGGCTTTATCCTCCTTCATGGCTTTTGCAGTTAACGCAATGATGGGTAATTTCCGAAACCGTGATTGGGCGCGAATTCGACGCATGGTTTCATAGCCATCCAGTTCCGGCATCATAATGTCCATCAGTACTAGGTCAAGGTTTTGATGTTGTTTCAGGATTTCTAATGCCTCGATCCCGTTTTCTGCGGTTAAAACTTCCATTCCTTTGTCGTCCAACGTGACGGTTAAAGCGAACACGTTACGGACATCGTCATCGACTAATAAGATTTTTTTGTGCGCAAAAATGGCTTCTTTGTCATAAACCATGCGTAGCATTTGTTGCTTTTCTGCTGGTAAGTTACTTTCGACTTGGTGGAGAAATAACGTCACTTCCTCTAATAAGCGTTCGGGCGATTTCACCGATTTGACCGTCAAAAACTTGGCATATCTTTGTAACGTATTGTTTTCTTCTGGAGTCAACTCGCGTTCGGCATACACGATAACGGGTAATTGGGAGAGTGTTTCATTTTGTTGCATCTCGTCTAATAATTGTATCCCGGTTTTTTGTTCGGTGTCAACGTCCACCACCATACAATCAAATGGTGTGGAATGCAGTTGTTGATAAACCTCTGATTTGGTAGAGACTAAGACCGTTTTGACATTCTCGCCACCAACCATTTCGGTAATTTTGGCTTGACGTTGTGGGTTATCTACGACGATTAAGACTTTTTTGAACGTTTGCGAAATGACTGTTTCGATGCGCTTAAAGGTTTCGCCTAATTCGCCCATGCCCACCGGTTTCAGGGTGTAACCAATCGCGCCCAGGCGGTGGGCTTCTTGATGTTGGTCGCCCGTACCAGAAATAAAATGGACTGGAATATGACGAGTATTCGGATTGCTTTTGAGTTTTTCCATGACGGTCCAGCCACCCATCATGGATAATTTTAAGTCCAGAGTGATGGCGGCGGGGCGATATTCGTCAGCCAATTGTAGTCCCACGCCACCGTCTTCCGCGATGAGACATTTAAACCCTTTCTCTTGCGCTAATTCCATGAGAATCCGCGCAAAGCGGCGGTCGTCTTCAATAATGAGCAAACTTTTGTCATCAGGTTTTAAGTCATTGCGGTCGTCGATAATCACTTCTGGTACTGGCATTGAGGGTTTTTTTTCCCTCACCCCCGGCCCCTCTCCCAGGGGGAGAGG
>DZAL01000016.1:28864-53099 GCA_022729575.1 Thiomargarita sp. | reverse complement strand
CTGAAGCTTTGGACTCCAACGCCGTAACCTTAGCTTAACTTAATGGCATTGACGCGCCGGCGTGGGAACGAGAAAATGACATTGGGGAGAGAGGGCGACTTACCCCACCGTCAACCATAAACATTTTCCACCACTGGCTTGATCAATTGCCGTTAAGCGTTGCTGATGCGCTTGCACCTCCTCCGCCGTGGGCATAATAGTAACCAAACGTGAACGTTGAGTAGTAATGCGCCTGATAACATGCTCCCCTGGCGTTTGGGCCGAGTCAGTAGCCGATAATAAACTGGTCTGTCCTCCAGTCATCGCCAAATATACTTCCGCCAACAATTCCGCATCCAATAACGCACCATGTAATTGACGTTTGGAATTATCCACGTTATAACGTTTACATAACGCATCTAAATTATTTCTTTGACCAGGATGGCGCTGCCGTGCCATAATCAAAGTATCTATCACTTGACAATAGTGCTCTAACGGTTGCCACTCTTGGTTTAATAATTTCAATTCATTATTGATAAAACTGGTGTCAAACGGAGCGTTGTGAATAATTAATTCGGCCCCTTCGATAAACGCCATAACCTCTTGAACAATATCAGAAAATCTTGGTTTATCCTGTAAAAACTCTGGAGTCAGGCCATGCACTTTAATCGCATCTGGGTCAATGTCACGGTCCGGTTGTAAATAGTAATGACAATGCCGTTGTGTAGGACGACGATTGACCAATTCGATGCCAGCAATTTCAATAATCCGATGACCTTGACTGACTTCAGTACCGGTAGTTTCAGTATCTAAGGCAATTTGACGCATTGAGATAATTCCTAATGAGTGGTACGTTTAAAATAAAAAATTGATTAGGGACCAAGCAGTGAAAAACCTGTTGGCCCTACCTACGAGGTCTTTAAGACTAGGTCTATCACTAGCTTGATTATAGTAATCTTCCAACTTAGAGGTCCCCCAATAACTCTGAGTTTGAACCTTGAGTTTCCTGATTAAAGGATTCTCTTGAAACTCGACTATCAAGTTTTTGAGTCTTGATAAATGCGGTTGAATAGACTAACATAAGTAAACCGGTAAAAATAGAAAACCGACGCTAGAATAACAACTATGATTTTGTCGAAACCACTCCAGTTTATAAACACCTTTATTGACGAACTTAATCAACCATTACAATCATGTACACCTGAACAGCGGTTGAGTAATACACACAAATATTATTGGAAAGACCGGCTATGGCCTCGCGCTGGAAGCCAGTTGGCGGCCCTGGGATAATTTTAAATTACAAGGTCATTACAGTTTTCAAACACTCCCAGACCAAAATGACCATCCCATTCCCAATGCACCTCGTCAACAATTGTATTTACGCACCGCTTGGGAGTTTCTCCCAGATTGGAATTTCGACCGGCAAGCGAATTGGACCGGCAAGCGTCATCGGCCGGTGGGAGATAGTCGCCCTTCTATCGACAATTATACCCTCACGGACCTGACGTTGCGTTATCACCCTACACAGCAACCTTGGGAGATGGGATTGTCAGTACGTAATGTGTTTGATACAGATGCCAGAGAACCTGAGGACCCAATGATTCCAAACGATTTGCCGTTGGCTGGGCGAAGTGTGTGGGAAGAAGTGAGGTATCGGTTTCCGGCTTTTTAATATCGGTAAGATTTGACAACTTTCCAAAAGTTGTCAAATCTGCGGTGATCAGTGGAGTGAAATTTGACAACTTTCCAAAAGTTGTCAAATCTTGCGCTGAATTCTGAAATTCATAACAAGAGATTAACCACCATGAAATATTCTTCTATTTTAACCCAAACTTTATGCACAGGTTTACTAACTACCGTACCCTGCTTGCCAATCTATGCCACCGACACCACCGACGACCAATTAACCGTCACAGAACTTATAGACATGTCCCTCGAAGAATTGATGAATATTAATGTTGTCAGTGCCACGACCGGCAGTAAACAAATAGTATCCAAAGCACCTGCCATCGTCACCGTTATTACCGCTGACCAAATCGCGGCGATGGGAGCCAAAGATTTGGACGAGGTGTTACAAACGGTCCCGGAATTACATGTCATGCGGTCTGAGTTTGCTTACGATCCACTGTATCTCCTCAGAGGTAACTACCACTCCACGACCTCTAACCCTAGCGTATTGGTATTAATCAACAATATCCCGATTAATCTGGTGCGGTACGGTGATAAAACCAGAATATGGGCCGGAATGCCCGTCAATGCCATTGCCCGAGTTGAAGTCATCCGCGGTTCCGGCGCCGTTGTCCATGCCGATGCCTTTGCCGGCGCCATTAATATCGTCACCAAGAACGCCAATGATATAAAGGGCACCGAGACCGGTATGTCGGTAGGTAGCTTTAATACCATAGATACCTGGGTGTCACATGGCGGTCGCTATCACGGCCTGGAGGTTGCCGCTACCCTAGAATATCAAGATACCGAGGGACAACGTGAAATCATTACAGCGGACAATCAAACCGCGTCGGATCAGAAATTCGGCACTCATACCTCCTTAGCGCCTGGGCCTGTCAATGTCCCCCATCGTAACTATGATGCGCGGTTAGACGTAGCAGGAGGTGATTGGCGTTGGCGGGCGGGCTTACAACAACGACAGCATGTAGGTATGGGGGTAGGAATTTATTCGGCTTTAGACCCTCTCGGTCGGTCTCGCAGTCAAGGACTCAATACCGACTTGACTTATCACCAACCGCACTTAACTCCTCATTGGGAAGTCACCGCCCAAGGAAGTTATTTTAGAAATCTGTGGGGTAGCGAAATTCCGTTGCTATTGTTACCTCCAGGCAGTGGTGGTGGTGCTTTTCCGGAGGGTACACAAGTCCATTTGCAAACCACCGAACAACATTGGCGTTTCAATCTCTCGGCCTTTTACACGGGCTTGACTAACCACATTGTACGCTTGGAAACTGGATACGTCGATGCCGACATTTCGGAAGTAAAATTGGCCAGGAATTTTGATATCAAAACCAACCAGTGGTGGGGCAAGTTAGTGGACTTGTCGGATACCCCGGACACCTTTTTGTCTGAGAAGAACCGCCAAAGTTGGCGTCTGTTCTTACAAGATGCGTGGACTTTTCGGACGGATTGGGAACTGACTGCGGGATTGCGGTACTATAATTATTCGGATTTTGGGAACACCATCAATCCCAATGTGGGACTGGTTTGGCAAACCTCGCCACAACTGATTACCAAACTGTTGTATGGCAAAGCATTTCGTCCACCGACGATTGACGAACTCTATGCGGCTACAGTGAGTAAAATAGGTAATTCTGAGTTAAAACCAGAAACTATCCAAACGCTGGAACTGGTCTTGGATTACCGGCCGACTCCTAAGGTTCAATGGCAAGGCAATGTCTTCTATTCCGAAATTACTGATGCTATCTCTCTTCAACCTACCTCGTCGGGCCGTTCGCAAGCGCAGAATAAAGGGGAAAAGACCGGCGCTGGCGTAGCGCTGGAAGCCAGTTGGTGGCCCCGAGACCATCTAAAATTGCAAGGTCATTATAATTTTCAAACACTCCTAGACCAAAATGACCATCCCATTCCCAAGGCACCTCGTCACCAAGGGTATTTCCGCACGGATTGGGAGTTTCTCCCGGGCTGGAACTTGGACCTGCAAGCGAATTGGACCGGCAAACGTCATCGGACGGTGGGAGATAGTCGCCCTCCTCTCGCCAATTATACGATAACGGACCTGACGTTGCGTTATCACCCTACACAGCAACCTTGGGAGATGGGATTGTCAGTACGCAATGTGTTTGACACAGATGCCAAAGAACCTGCGGACCCAGTGCTTCCAAACGATTTGCCATTGGCTGGGCGAAGTGTGTGGGGAGAAGTACGGTATCGGTTTCCGGCTTTTTAATATCGGTGAGATTTGACAACTTTCCAAAAGTTGTCAAATCTGTTGGTGGTATAATGAAGTACCTTGTGTGCAACACCTATTTGAGTATGTAAACTGGAGTGGAGACTTTAGCCGCAATGCCATTAAGTTAAGGAATCCCCCGGTCAGGTTTTAACCTTGAAGGTCTGGTTTTAGACCTTCAAGGTGTCTTTGGCCGGCTTAACTTAATGGCATTGCGGCTCTAAGGTAGGCCCTACCATTTTATAATTCGACCAAATTTCTGCTTTGCTCATACCACTGCAAAGGCGCGGGTAAAGTTTGATTAGCAAATTCAATATGAATAACGCGACGATGCTCAGGCTGGGTACTTTTGTAAGAACGATGTAATAACAATGGTCTCATCACTAACACCTCACCCGCCTCCACACAACAAAGATGAGCCGGTGACGTTAACTGAGCAATTTGTAGCTCCGACCAACGCCCTTGTTGATGAGACCCTGGCACCACCCATAATGCGCCATTCTGTGCATCGGCGCGGTCCAGATGAAGACGCACGGTCAACATATTTTGTAAAATCGTCAACGGCGGTTGGACGTGATAAACACCTTCTTTCACCGACCAAGCGCAAAAACCTGGTTGCTCTACTTTATTGACCACGGCAATGTTGACATCTTGATGCCAAGCCACTCCCCAGTTAGCTTCTGGCATTTTATCAAAGAAAATAGCACGAACCGGAAACGCCTGGTCACCTAAAATCGGCGAAACCAAATTTTTTATAGTTTCTGAATCGGCTAACGCACTCAGTTCGGGTATTTTTTTAAATAAATTTCGTATTCCACCTTTACTAGAAGATTTTTCTGAAAAAGCCACAGTTTTTAGCAAATCCAAATACGAGCTCACCTGCGCCGGCGAAAATACGCCTTGAGCAAGAGCAAAGCCGTGTTGTGCAATGTCCTGTGAGTACTTGTGGTTGGAAAAATTTAACATAGTTGAGAAAATTTAAATAAACCAGCGAAATTGGTTATTGTTAACAGTATAACTATTATTCGGAATTGTATCGAGCTTGATACTTAAAGTCAAAATATAGTAAACTCTCCTACATCTTTCAATAAAAATAGAAATGACGGATTATAATTGAAATCGGTTTATCATTCAAATAGTTATAGTTTAAATACGGGTAGTCCCTACCAGCCAATGGAGGTACTATAGTAGTATTCATCTAGTGTTGTACTTGAAGTCTGAGGGATAACACCCCTCAAAGGGGTGTTATCCCTGCTGGCCAAACTCATTATGGGACAACTAGATAAGGATATTACTATAACTGCCGGGGGCGAAGTTTCCTAAACCTGACAGGTTCAAAGTTTCCTAAACCTCAAAGGTTTAGGAAACTTAGCATCTTGGTAACTCATTGAATGTTAAGACCTCCATTAATTTGGCGGGACTACCAAAAAATTAAAAATTCTGTTGATACCTTTATATCAAGTCTGTTATACTCACCAGCAGTTTCTATTTTCATTTAAAATTTCATACTAATTACCAATGAAAACCATCACTTTCACCTGCGAAACCATCACGCCCATGTTTTTAGCGGGCGCCGACGGCACCACGCCAGAATTACGCGCACCGAGTATCAAGGGCGCGTTGCGGTTTTGGTGGCGGGCGATGAATGGAGATTTATTCGTGAAGAAAAACAAGCATTGGGATTATACGAAGTTAAGCGAACAGGAAGGAAAAATTTTCGGTGATACCAAGATAAGAAGTGCCATTATTCTAAGAATTTTGAATGAGTCAGTTAAGGGAAAAACACAAATTTCGCTAACCCCACACCATAGGTCAAATTATTGTCACAAGGATAAGCCAAACTGTTATTTCAAAAACAACAGGTGTAGCAAATCTTTTCTCAAGGAGGGCAGATTTGTCAACTTTGATTTAGCGGTTTGCTTTGATGATAAAATTCTTGACCAACAAGAAGTTGAAAAACTGGTTAAAGTTACTTTCCTCTTGGGTGGTCTGGGAAAAAGAAGTCGTCGAGGCTTTGGGAGTGTGAGAATCACCCAAGTTGATGGCAAAAAGGAATGTTCCTCTTTGCCAGAGGAAAATTTCACAGATACTCTTATTCTGAAGAGAAATCAGGATTTTTACCCTGACTATCCTTTTATAAAGGACATCAAAATGGGGAACCAACCATACCATAACTACGAAACTTTACTTATCAAGATTGGAGAAAATTCTCATCTTAACAAGCATGATTCTCTTGGATATGCGTATCCAAAACGGCGTTTAGCTTCACCTATTTATACTTCTATTATTAAAGCAGACGATAAATTTTACCCTATTATAACAACCTTAAATAGTACATTTGGAGAGACCTCTAATCAAGACAAATATAAACAGGCCATTCTATCATCATGAATCACCACCTCTTCCACTTCACCCTCGGCCCCGTGCAAACTTTCATTGCCCAAGCCCGCAAAACGCAAGATTTATATGCGGGCAGCCAACTCTTGTCTGATTTATGCAAAACAGGAATTGAAGCTATTGAACAATATCAAGAAGTAGAAGTTATCTTTCCATCCAGAAACCCTAAAAAAGAGCATAAATTTTTCCCAAATCGATTCCTGGCTAAAGTACCCGAACAATTGGCCACGTTTCAAGAAATTGGCGAATGCGTTGAATCTAGGGTGAGAACCGCTTTTGAAAGCATCGCTGGAAATCTTTTACAACAGCAAGGTCTCCGCAAACCGACGGGATTTGATGACCAAATCGAGAATCATCTTGATATTCATTGGGCATTTTATCCCATTCAATCCAGTTATGCGGAGGCTTACCGAGAAATTGAAAAGCTAGTGGGGGCTATCAAAAATCTGCGGACTTTTAAGCAACTCAATGGTGGCAAAGGTGAAGTTGGACGCAAATGTAGTTTGGATGGGGAAAGGAATGCGTTGTTTTATCGGCGCGGACAATCTCCAGCTTTTCTCCAACCAGATGCGATACCTTTATCCAAATTAAATCCCAATGAAGCTCTCAGTGCGGTCAGTTTTGTCAAAAGATACTATCCTACCAAAGAAAAATTTGCTTCAACGACGACTGTGGCTTTGATGGATTACTTGGCACAGCTAGAAAAACAGGCAAAATCTTTTCCTAAAGTGAAACTGGCACTTGATAAACTAAAGAAACTATTTGGAGAAAAATCTCTCATAGACCTAGAAACAGGAATTTTCTATGAGGACAATCTAACGGCCAAATACTTTGATGAACACGACCTTAAGGAGTATAAAAAAGATATTCCACAAATTCGTGAGTGTGTCACTACTCTTGATAAGTTCGCCAAAAAATCCAAATATTACGCCGTCCTGGAGTTCGATGGCGATAATATGGGCAAATGGTTAGCCGGTGAATTTCTTCAAGATAAAACCCAATTACAAAAATTTCACCTGGCATTATCCCAAAGATTAGGCTATTTTGCCAAGATTGCTGCCCAAAAATTGGTCTATCCCTGTGGTCAAACGGTCTATGCCGGAGGAGATGATTTCTTAGGATTGGTTAATCTCAATTATCTGTTTGAAGCATTGCAGTCCTTGCGACAAACATTTGATTGTTTGGTGAATCAATCTGTTAAACGGTTTGGTTGCACTGAAGAGTTAACCTTCTCCGCCGGCATTCTCATTGCCCATTACAAGGAACCATTGCATATAGTGTTGCAAGAAGCGAGGAGATTAGAAAAAGTGGCTAAAGATGAAGGGGGCCGGAATGCGTTTGCCATTGGAGTCATGAAACGTTCTGGTGAATCGCATCAAATCTGCTATAAGTGGCAAGAGGATAAAGAGTGGAATGTGGAGGGAATCCGCTTTATCATAGAACAGTTGCAGGAGAATTTTTCGGATACGTTTATTCGGAGTTTGAATTTGGAATTGTTAGCATTGGTAGAAGAAGATGACCGAGATGACCACCGTGATATTAAAGATGATAAACGATTGTCTCCTGAAATGAACAGGCTTATAACCAGGTCTGTACGGAAAGAAGAAGGGAAAAGTCAAGTAGTAGAACCACTCAGTGATAACCTGTTAGCACTATGGAACTCTGGTAAACAGAGTAGCCATGATAAACTAAAGAACTTTCTTGACACGCTTAATATTGCCAATTTCTTAGCCACACGAGTGTATAGATAAATGATAATCAGAATTAGACCCTTAGACACTTTCTTTTTCCGCGATGGCAAACCCTTTTCGCTGGGCCAAGAAACCTGGGCCGATGGTATTTTTCCACCGTCACCTTCAATACTATATGGTGCGTTACGGGCCGTCTATTTTTCTGAGTGCCCTGACGACTTTAATGATGCTAATACGCCTGATGATCCGACCCTAAAGTTGAAAATCAAGGGTATATTTTTAGAAATTGGTAAGCAACTTTATTTACCGGTACCTGACGACTTCGTAATAACCGAAAAAGGTAAGAAACATCTACTAGAAATCGTTCAGGATAATCATGTTTCCAGTAACAAAATCCCTAGTCTCGTAACTACTTTAACGACTACAAAAGAAACTATAGCAGATAGGGAGAGTAACGCCCTCTTTCAAAAAGTGTATTATCAAAGATATTTGAAAGGTAAAACCGATTGTCAGATCACCAAAGATTATTTACAAAGTGAACCTAAAATTGCCTTTAAGAAAAACGATGCTACTATGACGGTAGATGAAGAGTCTCTACATAGAGTGGGTACGCAACGTTTTTTTAAGAAAGATGAAAATGTAAGTATTGTTATTGATTTTGAAGGTTTAAATATTCCTGACCATGGTCTGATGAAACTAGGGGGAGAAGGGAAAATCGCCTCTTATGAAACCATCGACAAAGAAAACTACACCAGAATTGAATACCCCACACTGACAGATAAGTATTTCAAAATCTGCCTGGCTACCCCCGCACTGTTTAAACAGGGATGGTTACCCAATTGGATTAATGAAAAGACCTTTGAAGGTGAATTTAATAACTTGAAATTAAAGTTATTAACTGCTATTGTTGGCAAGCCCGTTTTAGTAGGTGGGTTTGATATGAAAGAAAATAAGCCAAAACCTATGTACAAAGCCGTGCCGGCAGGTTCGGTCTATTATTTTGAATTGTTAGAGGAAAGTCATATAGAAGAGGTGATTAGGGTCTTCCATCAACAAGCCCTTTCAGAAACGTTTGATTCTTCCAATTTAGCCAATTCGAATTGTACTGCCAATCAAGGTTTTGGTATTACCTACGTTGGCAAAACTTAATTACCAAAGGAAGTTTATAACTATGAATACTCTTGCCGACCTCATTTCTCAACGAGTTCAAACACTACCCAGTGTGGCCGCTTATGAGGTTCTCAACTTTATTGAGTTTGTCGAATTTAAACATCAACGTTTGATGTCAGCCACTGACAACCACTCGGAACTCTTGAAATTTATTCAAGAGTTGCCAAAAGGTAGCCGTGAAGTTGCTGACATCGATAAGGAGTTGCAAACCCTACGCAATGAGTGGGGAGAACCATGAACAAAAATTGGTTTATAGATGCCTGTGTCATCATTTATTTCATGGAGGCTAACGGTGATAAAGGAGAAATACTTAGAAATCGGATTAGTACACACTTACAGAAGGATGGAATAATCTCCGTATCACGGTTGTCTTGCCTTGAGTGTCGGGTGTTGCCTTTGAGGAGAGGCGATTCTGTGTTAGTAGCACGTTATAGTCAGTTTTTTGCTTTGCCGCATTTGAGAATTATCGAACTCACTCCAGAAGTCATCGAGGTCGCCACCGAACTACGAGTGCGTTACCCACTACGTACTCCTGATGCACTTCAAGCGGCTTGTTCTCTACAGGTTAAAGCAGATAAATTTTTGACTGGGGATAAGCAGTTTAAGTCGGTTCAGGAATTGTCCGTGGAATTAGTTTGAGTCAGCCAGGCAGGTCAGCAATCCATGACGGACCAGATTTATGGCTGACCAGATTTTAGGACTATCTTTAGGAAACCACTATGACAACGGCCAGACTTATCAAAGATACTGAATTTGCAGAACAAGTTTGGGAAGTATTAAACCAAGTCCAAACTCCAGCGATTCGATTTGAGGTGATGCAGGATTCAAAAAGGGTTGCCAGTATTGTTCCAGTAGCACCTCCACGAAAAGCCACCTTGGCAGAACTGGATTCACTCTTTGCAACTTTGCCCAGATTGGGTTGGGAACACGATGAAAACGACTCCGCCGAAATTAAGAGTATCTTGGCCATTGCAGGTGAGTTGAAGGAGGACGTAGAGGTTTATCTGTTGTGAGGGGAGGAACTAAAAAATGCCCTATAGCCATTTCACTCTAAAACCCGTAGTGAAACAATTCAACCTCCATGACGGTCCCGAAACAAGTAGCTGAATTAAGCCATTAGAATTAAGTACAAGAGAACAAACCAGATGATGCAACAATTCACCTTACATTCTTATGTTGGACGAGATGGTATTTTACACCTAGATATACCTGTAGGTTTCCTGGAAAAAAATTTGGAGGTTGCCTTGACCGTCCAAGAAATGGTTTTGCCAGTCAATAACACCACTTCTCGTCTCTTACGACAAGATGATTCCGAAGAAACGATATTGTGTCGTGAAGGTGGTGTGTTAGTGGCAGATGGGAAACTCTTGAGTGACCCATCTGACCTTGTTCAACAACAACGTTATCAGCGTACCATGAGTTTCTTGCAATAATGGGGAAGTTTATGAGAATTTTGCTTGACACTTCAACATTGGTGGCCGCTTTAGTGAAGACACATCCGGCCCACTCCAGGGCGTTGCCTTGGCTCCAAAGGGTGATAGATAACGTCGATACCGGGGTGGTGGCAGCCCACTCGTTGGCTGAACTTTACACAACGCTTACGACTTTTCCGATTCAACCTCGTATTTCTGCCAAAATCGCTAACGAGTTGATTCAGCAAAATGTGTGTACCGTATTTGAAATCATCTCCTTGTCTAAACAAGACTATGTGACGGTCATAGAAAATTTATCCAAATCGGGTATTGTGGGTGGTGTTACCTACGATGCGCTAATTTTACAGGCTGCCATCAAAGCCCAGGTGGAACTGGTGGTCACCTTTAACAAGAAAGATTTTCGGAGAATCTATCCTGAATTTGCTGATAAAATAGTGTCTCCTTGAATAAATTTTGGTCTCCTTTGGAACTGCTGGTAGCTGCATAATGTTTTCCATTTGGGGACGAATATAAGTTGGAAAAATTGTCACCCAACGTTTGATCAACCTCTTTTCCTGGTTGGAAAACCATGAGAACTAGAAAAATGCCCTATAGCCATTTCACTCTCAAATCTGTAGAGAAAAAATTCAACCTCCAAGAAACGGTCCATAACCTGTTTCCTACGGTTGAAAAACTAGACCCCAGTGCCTGGTTACAACAGGCGTTGGAAAAAGGCAGTCATCTTGCCTTGAAAACTGAAAAGGCCCGGTCCGAGATGATTATTGCCCCCATTCTGTTGGAAATGCTGGATAGAAATCATCACGCTATTACCTTATTTTCTGGTGAAACTTTAGATGTGGATAACACTCAAGAGTTAAATGGCGAGTGTGATTTTATCTTCAGCAAAAGTGGACCGACTTATACCATTCAAGCCCCCATTTTTGCTTTAGTGGAGGCGAAACAACACATTATTGAAAGTAGTTTGGGACAATGTGTGGCGCAGATGGTGGGGGCGAGATTGTTTAATCAGATGGAAAATCAACCGTTGGAAACCATTTTTGGTGGTGTTAGCAGTGGTGAAGTGTGGCAGTTTTTGAAACTGGAACAACAAACCATTGTGATTGATGACCGCAGATATTTTTTGGATAATTTGGAATTACTCCTTGGAGTATTGCAAAAAATTATAGATGTTTATTTGTAACCACGAAGTTTTGATTGGAGAATAAGTGATGTTTAAACTAGCCAGACCTCTGTTTTTGATTTGTGAAACGCCGTTGCATGTGGGTAGCGGTGACAGTTTGGGAATTATCGATATGCCCATTCAACGGGAGAGACATACGGGCTTTCCAAAGGTAGAAAGTTCTAGCCTCAAGGGGAGTTTGCGGACCGCGTTTGAGGGGACAGCGGGAAATGAAGTAGATAAGTGGATTCAGATTCAGGCCGCTTTTGGTTATGATGAGGATGGTATCATATCAGGGGTAGAGGAAAAATTTACAGTTGGAGAAGGCACTGAGAAGAAACTTAAGAAGGAATTTATCGGCTGTCTAGGTTTCACCGATGCCCGTATTTTGCTATTTCCCGTGAAATCTATGAAGGGAGTATTTGCCTGGATTACGTGTCCACTGGTGTTGAAGAAATTTGCGGAGGAAATGAGATTATGTGAACGCAGTGACTTAAATTTCTTTCAGGATATTTCTGAAAATACTGTGCCCAATTCCTGTGAACTGGTGGTTAACAAAAAAGGTGAAGATTGGATAGTTTTAGAGGAGTTTGCTTTTAAAGTTAGTCAAAACCAAAATTGTGTGGAATTGGCTACCTGTTTGGCAGAAATCCTGTTTGCTGAAACACCACAATCTTACTGGGAAGACAAACTTTCCAAAAGTTTCGTTGTTCTGTCCAACGACGACTTCAAGGATTTTGTTGAACACTCTACCGAGGTCATCACTCGTACCAAAATTGACAATGATACTGGTACGGTGCAAGATGGTGCCTTATTCACCGAAGAGTTTTTGCCAACGGATTCCATCATGTATAGCCTGGTGTTGGCTTCTCCGATACCTCCCATGTTTTGGGATGAGAACAAATTTGCCTGGCTTAAAGAGTTTAAAAAAGAAAGCCACGCGGTTAAGTATTTTGAAAAAAGTCTCAAGGAGATTGGCAATATTTTCCAACTGGGTGGCAATGCTACGTTGGGGAAGGGGATTGTGAGGATGGTTTTTTTGAATGATATTCAAACGGGAGAAGATAAAGCATGACACAGCAATCGGTGAGACAGGTTTTATCGCAACAACGGGCAAAGAGTGCTTATGAGTTTGCAGAAAAAGGTAGCAAACTAGGGGAGAAAGTAGCAAAGGCTTATAAGAGTTATACCAAGAAGATTCCCATGTTGATAAAGACTAATGGATTGAGTGCTACTTTTGCTTTTGTGAAGGCCAAGGCTAACAAGGACACCTCAAAACGTGACCATGCCTATAAAATCATTTATGAACAAACGGAAGAGTGGTTGCGAGAAACCATGCCCCATATCTTTCAAGATAAAGATGGAAAGCCGTTGAAAAATCAAGATTTGGTGTATATTTTCATTACTCAAGATTCGCCTATTTATCGCCAAATTGCAGTGGAAGTATTAGCACTTTTCACATGGCTTAAACGTTTTGCAGAAGGTCTTATTGAGGGTTAGGATGTGGAATGAGGATTAATTGGTATGGGTAAGCAAAAGAATCAGCAATTTGATAGCTTTAAAGAATTGGGTAAAGCAATGGGATATGAAGAGAAAAGTGGTAAGCCAGTGGTTCCTCAAAAGCAATCGAAAATTGAAAAATTTGAAGATCTAGCCACCTGCTATCGTTGTCCAACAGACACCAGAGAGTTAGTTGAACAATATTATAGTCAAGTTGATAATTTCAGTTTGAAACTTAATCATTTTGCCCAATTCAAAGGTGATAAGTTTAAGTTTTTCGACGATAAAAAACTCCTCGTTAAATCGGTCTTCAATCAAAAATTGGTTGATGCTATTCAGCAACGTCAGGAACAATTGAGGAAGGCATTATTTCCCGACAAGGAATTGTATAAGGAGTTGAAATTCTCCCCCGACTGGCGCCTAATCGTCGGTCTAGGCAACGAATCGGTTTATGAAACTTCCATCACTTTGCATCATATTTATGGCATTCCTTATATTCCTGCCAGTGCTATTAAGGGAGTGACCAGGAATTGTGCCATTAACTCAAATCCAGAGTTTGAAGTTACTGAACAGGAAAAGGAGGAGAAATTATTTAAGGATAGAGAAGAAAAAGCCTTTAAGAAAAGTGGGACGCTTTGCGACATCTTTGGTTGTGATGAGAATAGTTATTATAAAGAGGCACGAGAAGGTAAAGTTATCTTCTTTGATGCTTTTCCCATCAACCTTAGCAACGAGTCTATCCAACCGGATGTGATGAATGTGCATTATCCAGATTATTACGGGAAGGACCAGCCACCCACTGATACGCAAAATCCTACCCCTATCTGTTTTTTGACTGTTCAAAATACCAGTTTTCAATTTATCATTGGTATCAAAAAATCTCAAGAAGGATTACTGAATAAAACAACGGAGTGGTTGAAAAACGCGCTTGAACAAAGAGGTATTGGGGCAAAAACGGCGGTGGGTTATGGGTATCTGGTGAAAAGTAATAAATAACGGTGGAGTACGGAATTTATTCCGTCTTCCTACCTTAACTTTATAGTTTGACGTTACGCCATTCTTCGATTAAGGTAATCAACAAAATGACAACTCAGAACCACTGGCGCGGTACCGCGAAGCTTTAGAAAGTTTCGTGGAACGTTTATAGGAGACCAGGTCATGCCCTCAATGCCATTAAGTTAAGTCGCGTTGGAGTCCAAACCTTCAGATTTGGACGAGATTGGTTAAGGTGAGACGGCGTTGCCAAAGCTGAAGCTTTGGACTCCAATGCCGTAACCTTAGCTTAACTTAATGGCAGTGAGGTCATGCCCTCTCCAGCAGCAATCAAATATTTTAACTATCTCCAAAAAGCCAAAATTCTTAGAGACTTGGCCAACGACAAGCGTGTACGTTAGAAAATCTGAGAAAATTTCTGCTTCAGTACTTACCACCCATTAATTAAATTAACAGGAGCTATCCCCTATGTCCATCATCATTTCCGGTTACCAAATCACCGAAACCCTCAATCAAGGTGAACGGACCATCGTTTATCGTGGAATCCGCGAAACCGATCAACAACCCGTTATCCTCAAAGTCCTCAAAGAAGCCTATCCTTCACCTAAACGCATTGCCTGGTTCAAACGTGAATATGACCTGCTGAAACGCTTAAATCTCGACGGCGTGGTTCAAGCCTACGATTTTCTGGTTTATCAAAATCGTCTAGTGATTACTTTAGAAGATTTCGAAGGTCAATCTCTCGCCCGGTTAATTAAATTACGGCCACTACGCATGACCGAATTTTTCCCCATTGCCATCAAAGTAGTGGACACCCTGGGCCAGTTACATCAACAGCAGATTATTCACAAAGATATTAACCCCTCCAACATCGTGTTCAATTCACGCAGTGGCCAAGTGAAGATAATCGACTTCGGCATCTCCAGTGATTTATCTAAAGAAAAAGCCGCGTTAAATCTCTCTAAAGAATTACGTGGTACCCTCGCCTATATCTCCCCGGAGCAAACCGGTCGCATGAATCGCATTGTCGATTATCGAACCGATTTTTATTCCCTGGGAGCCACCTTTTATGAGTTGCTGACTGAGCAATTACCTTTTCCCATCAACGATACCATTGGGCTAATTCACGCGCATATTGCCAAAATTCCCACTTCTCCACATGAACTCAAATTGAGCATTCCGCAACCGCTGTCAGACCTGATTCTAAAATTGATGGCCAAAAATGCGGAAGACCGTTACCAATCCGCTTTCGGCATTACCGCCGATTTAGAACGAGGTTCACAATCGTGGAAAGCCACCGGCCGAATTGACTCTTTTCTCATTGGTCAAGCCGATGTCTCCAGTCGCTTCTTGATGCCGCAAAAATTATATGGCCGCGAGGCCGAAGTTGCCACTTTGTTAAACACGTTTGAAGACGTGTGTCGCACTGGTACTAGCAAAATGATGTTAGTGGCTGGCTATTCGGGCATTGGTAAAACCATGCTCGTGCAAGAAGTGCATAAACCCATGACCAAACATCGTGGTTATTTCATCGCGGGTAAATTTGACCAATTGCAACGCGATATTCCCTATGCCTCGCTCACTCAAGCCTTTCAGTCGTTAATTCGGCAATTACTGACCGATAGTGAGGAGCAAATTGCGCAATGGAAACACCAATTGCTGGAAGCCTTAGGACCGAATGGCGCAGTCATTACTGACGTGATTCCAGACCTCAAACGGATTATTGGGGAACAACCGCCAGTGCCACCATTGGGTCCACTAGAAAGTCAAAACCGGTTTAATCTCACCTTCCAAAATTTCATTCGAGTGTTTACTCGACCTGAGCATCCGTTGATTCTTTTCGTGGATGATTTGCAATGGACCGATACCGCTTCGCTTAAATTATTACAACAACTGGTCACCAGTTTGAAAAACCAAAGTTTGTTGGTACTCGGTGCGTATCGTGACAATGAAGTGTGGGAAGCCCATCCGTTAATGGTGACGTTGGCGGAAATTAAAGCCGGTGGTGGAGTCGTAGAAACCATCACGTTATCGCCGCTGGATTTACCCACGGTAAATCAAATTGTGGCGGATGCCGTGCATAGCACTATCGAAGTAGCGTTACCCTTAACGCGCTTAGTCTATGAAAAAACCCAAGGCAATCCGTTCTTCTTCAGTGAATTTCTGAAATCCTTATCGGATGAAAATTTATTGACTTTCAATCCACAACAAGGGATTTGGCAATGGGATTTGGCACACATCAAAGGTCGTGACTTCACCAACAATGTGGTGGACTTGATGACCCATAAAGTACAAAAGTTACCAGCCGCTACTCAAGCCGTCTTGAAACTGGCCGCTTGTATCGGTAATCAGTTTGATTTGCAAACGTTAGCCATTGTCTATCAAAAATCTCCGCCCGAGACCGCCAATGACCTCTGGCAAGCCTTATTCGAAGGACTCATTTTGCCCCTAGACGAAGAATATAAAGTGATGGGGTTAGCCGTCGCAGGATTGGTCGAAGAAATCAGTGCTAATTACCGATTTGCCCATGACCGAGTGCAACAAGCAGTCTATTCCTTGATTCCAGCGGACCATAAACAGCAAAGCCATTTACAGGTGGGACGATTGCTCCATGCCGATGCTAAAAAGAAGAATCAACATGAGCAGAAAATTTTTGACATCGTGGGCCAATTGAATGAGAGTCATAGTCTATTGACCAGCGCTACAGAACGCAATGAATTGGCCGAGTTGAATTTATTGGCGGGCCAAAAAGCTAAGGCTTCGGCGGCCTTTAAACCCGCACATGCGTATTTACAAACCGGAGTCAAATTGTTAGGTCACCACGGTTGGAAACAGCACTATAAATTGGCCCTGCAACTACACGAAGAAGCAGCCGAGACAGCTTATCTCAGCGGTGATTTTGAGACCATGGAAACGCTCAAGGAAACAGTCTTAACTAATGCTGCCAATCGGCTAGAAAAAGTGCGCGTGTATCAAATCAAAGTGCAAGCCGAAATTGGCAAAAATCAACCCGTGGTTGGCATCAATGCAGCCCGCGAAGCCTTGGCCCTCTTTGGTATCGACATTCCCGAAAAACCCACACCGGCTCAAGCCGCACAGGCCATGCGGGAAACTAAAGCGAAATGGGCAGGGCCTGGCATTGATAGCTTGGTGAATCTCCCAAAAATGACGGATCCAGAAAAAATCGCCATTGCCAGACTCCTCCAGAAATTGTACTTCGTCTCTTACGTGGTTGACCCCTTATTGTATCAAGTGGTGGTTTGCCAATTGGTCTCTTTATCCATTGATTATGGCAACGACCCACCTTCTTCGCCAGAAGGTTACATTCAATACGCGCTGATTCTATGCGGGGTAGAAGATATTGAAAATGGTTATAAGGCAGGTAAACTGGCTGAACAATTGGTGCAACAATTTGGCGCGGAAGCCATCACTTCTGCCGCTACCGTCGGCTGCATTTTTAACGGTGCCGTGCGGGTATGGGTGGAACATCTCAAAGAAACCCTCAAACCCTTGCTCGACACCTATCAAGTGGGTATGAATACGGGTAACTTGATGTTTGCCACCTTAAGTTTATCCTTTTATGCCAACCATCTGTACTGGTTAGGACTAGAATTAAGCGGAGTAGAACGCGAAATTGCTAAATACAATGAAGTCCTCCATAATATCAAACAACTCATGTTTGTGGACATCCTCGAAATTTATCAACAGTCCGCACTGAATCTGCTGGGAAAGGAGGCCAAAACTACTCCTCATTGGTTGGCTGGTAGCGTCTATAATGAAGGTGACGAGAATAGTGGACGCCGGAAAATTCACCAGGAAACCAACAACAAATATTCCCTGGCTCATCTCTATTTAAACAAAGTGGCGATGTGTTACCTCTTCGGTGAATACGCTCAAGCCTTGGCTCATACCCAAACTTGTACCCAAGAATATATTGGCAATGTCCAAGGTCAAGGCTCGGTGCCAGTATTTATTTTCAATGATTCATTGTCGCGGTTAGCCATGTATCAAACGGTGTCGTCGACCGAGCAATCCGAGATTCTAGCGCGAGTTTCAGAGAATCAAAAGAAAATGGCTATGTGGGCCACCCACGCGCCCACCAATTATCGCCATCGTTATGAGTTGGTAGAAGCCGAATGGTCGCGGGTACAGGGCAACCATTTGGAAAGTCGCGACAAATATGATCAAGCCATCACCTCGGCGATCAATAGTGAATATTTATCAGATGAAGGACTAGCCAATGAGTTGGCGGCCAAATTCTATCTGCAACGCAATCAGCGGCAGGTGGCTCGTCATTACTTGCGTGATGCCATCTATGCGTATATTCGGTGGGGCGCGGTGGCCAAAGTGCAGCAGTTAGAAAAATTGTATCCGGACTTGTTAGCACAAACCATGATGACTTCAATGATTGGCAGTACCTTTGGGACGCTCACCGGGACCTTGTCAGCAACCATGAGCACTCGCACTCAACATAGTATGGGCGCTTTTGGGGCTATCGATTTTATGAGTGTGCTCAAAGCCTCACAAGCACTTTCTGGCAGTATCCTGCTCGATAAATTATTATCGGACTTAATGAAGATTGTGATTGAAAATGCGGGCGCAGAGCATGGTTACTTGATTCTCGACCAACGAGGGCAATGGGTCATTGAAGCGGAAGGGTCACTGCAACAAACGCAAGTGACAGTGTTGAAATCGCTACCGCTTACTGCGGAATTGGTGCCGTTGACCATCATCAATTATGTCAGCCATAGTCAAGACAATGTGGTACTCAATGATGCGGTGCAAGAAGGAGAGTTTACCCGAGATAGTTACATCATCAGTCGTCAACCGAAATCGGTGTTATGTTTTCCGTTGCTGAATCAAGGCAAGTTGCAAGGTATTCTCTACTTAGAAAATAATCTTAGCACCGGCGCGTTTACCGCAGACCGGATTGAGGTACTGAAATTACTGTCTAGTCAAGCCGCGATTTCTATTGAAAATGCGCGTTTGTATGGTCATCAATTGGAACTGACCGGCTCCTACAGTCGATTTGTGCCGATAGAATATCTGAAATTCCTGCATAAAGAACAGATTATGGATGTCAAGTTAGGGGACCATGTCGCCAAAGAAATGGGCATTATGTTCTCAGATATTCGCTCCTTTACCACCTTATCGGAGAAGATGACCCCACAAGAGAATTTCAATTTTATCAATGCCTATTTAAAACGAGTCAGTCCACCGATTCGCAACAACAATGGCATCATTGTAAAATACATTGGCGATGGTATTATGGCGATTTTTCCCAATGGAGCCGATGATGCCATCCGGGCCGCGATTGTCAAACTCAAGCAAATCGAATTGTACAATTTCCAACGACAACAGGACGGCTGGCTACCCATTCAAATTGGTATTGGGTTGCACTTGGGGCACATGATGGTGGGAATGGTGGGAGAAGCGGCGCGGATGCAAGGAGATGCTTTTTCGGACCATATTAATTTGACGTCACGAATTGAAGGTTTGACTAAGATGTATGGGGCCCCACTGATTATCAGTGAAGAGGTGCTGACCAGTGTAGAAGACCCTAGTCAGTATCAAGTTCGCTTCTTAGACCGGGTGATTGTCAAAGGTCGTAGCGAGCCAATTTCCATTTACGAAGTGCTCGATGGCGAGTCGGAAGCGTTGATGAACCTCAAGTTGGAAACGCAAGCGGTTTTTGAAAAAGCCATTCGACGTTACCAAGCGAAGGAATTTCAAGCAGCACAACAGTATTTCACTGAAGCCTGGCAAATTCATCCGGGAGATAAAACGGTAAAGTGGTATCTGGAACGCATCGAGGAATGTTTGAAACAGGGCGTGCCTGACCATTGGGACGGAGTAACGGTATTGACGAGTAAATAGAGCAGAAGAGTTGACAATTGGTTGAAAACAGAGTTGACCACTGGTTGAAAACAGAGTTGACCACTGGTTGAAAACAGATTTGACAACTTTTTGAAAGTTGTCAAATCTGAGTTGGAAGAAGAGTTGACAACTGGTTGTAAACAGAGTTGACAACTTTTTGAAAGTTGTCAAATCTGAGTTGGATACCCCATCGAGTACGGACAAAACAGAAGATTTTAATCAGGTTTAGATATGAAAAGAATGTTAAACAATATATTTTTTATATTGATTACAATAAGTTGTGGCGTTTTATACCTTTATTTAAACAGTAATTTTTTCTTTGACGACCTTGAAGACAGTTTTACTCAAAAACTGACACTAAATTATCCCATTTATGCGATCCAAGATTCAGAGGGCAATCGCTATGTTATTGATAATTCACTGCGCCGCATCTCCAAAATAAGTAAAGAGGGAGAAGTTGTTTATCATCTCCATGGCGGCAGCCGCGAAGAAAAATATTTTTTCTATACGAATGAAATAGAAGTGGATGATAATGGCTATTTATATGTCCTAAACTATGTGGCAGACCATAAAGGGTTTTATCTGAATCGAGAGGAAATTTTACGTTTCTCCCCCAACGGCGATTATGACGGTTTAGTCTATCGCAAAGTCTTTGGTGAAAAAGATAAAACCGCTCAATTGATACAACGGGGAGAAATTTTTTCCCTAGAAATCAATCATAGCATCCTGTCTTGGTTCAATCTTACGGGTAAAGGCATTACCAGGCACAACTATAATATTCAATCTAATGAAATTAAGGAAGTGGGTTATTATCCGCTGGCAGAAGCCAATATTGCCGTTGGTGATATTACCCAACTGTCTGCGGATAGTTTTGTTTATTCAAGCAAAGATGGTTTGATTACGCAAATTCGGCCCGACGGAAGTTCTCAGGTTCTCTTTTCTGCCGAACAAGCTATGGCGAAGAGTGGCGAGTTTATCGTCCCTTGGGAAATTGGTACAGATGCGTCTGGACAGGTTTATTTTATTGATTTAGAGGGAAAAAATGTTCGTACTATCGTTTCTCCTGCGGAAGCCAAAATTTTGCTGGATCAATCAATCATTGAATCTCAACAAAAAATCCAGATTAAAGCTTTCAATTATTATCGTTTAAGTGTCAATTTAGACGGCACTCTCATTACTTGTAATGATGAAGCGGTGGTCACGCAAACGCCTACTGGAATAATTAATTATCTCACCAGTGCCAATCTGCCACTGACCTGGCAATTAAAAGTTTTGGTTTTTTGGGGAACTTGTTTAACCATGGTAGTTCTCGTCATTTGGAAACTTCATCTTATTTATATCAATGTGTTAAATAGGGAAATACCCAACATATTGATGTTATCTATCGGTATTACTGTTATTGTTACTTTAGTCGCGTTTTTATCTTCTTACTATTTTATTACCAATTTTTCGGAAAGATACCAACAAGTGGTTTTTGAAAAACTTTCACAAGTTATTCAACTGGTGCCAAAAGTGTTAGAAGGTGATCGAATTGAAAAGATAAAAGAACAAAGCGATTTTAATAATCAAGACTATAAGTATATCTATGGCACCTTATATAGTGCTTTAAGCTACAATCAAGATTATTGGAACGAGGGCTACTATTTCGCTTTGTATCGGGTCATTAATGAGCGTCTTTATGGACTCATGTACACCGATGGGCGTATCAACATGTATTATCCGTTTGACTGGTTAGGTGATGGGGGTGTCTATGACCAAGCATTAGCTGGCAAAATCGCTACCGAAGCCACCACGGATATTACCGGTGACTGGATTTATGGTGTAGGACCAGTGACTAATAAAGCGGGTAAGGTGGTCGCGTTGCTTGAGATCGGTACCGATTTGTATTACCTCAGAATGGAAAATGAAAGACTGATTAAAGAATTAGTCTTAAATTTAACCATTGTGCTGATCATTCTCATTTTACTGTTGGTGGAAATATCCTATATCAGTGAGTTACATAAGAAGAAATACCAGAAAAATCTCAACGAGTCCCCGTATTTTTCCGAAGTCATGTTGGTTAGACCACTGAGTTTTTTGTATTTTACCGCGGTTTCTCTATCAATTACGTTTATTCCGTTATTAATGAAAAAATTTTATGAACCGATGCCGGGGCTTTCACAAGAACTGGTGCTGGCGTTGCCGTTATCGCTGGAAATGTTTTGTTTCGGGGTAGGAACGATTGTTGCGGGAATGGTCTCCAGTCGTATGGGTTGGAAAAGGACTTTTTATTTAGGATTGTTTACCACTTCGACGGGTTTGTTGTTGTCAGGTTTAGCTAATGGTATGTTGAGCTTTAGCCTGGCACGCAGTGTTACTGGTATGGGTAGTGGGATTACTTTTATTGCGATGCGTTCTTTCATTAATCAAGAACGTAGACCCATCGTGAGAAGTCAAGGATTTAGCCAATTCTATGCCGGTATGACTGCGGGTATTAGTGTAGGGGCGGTTTTTGGGGGAACGTTAGCTAATCATATCAGCTTTTCCAATATCTTTTTGGTGGCACTGGGTATCATTTTATTGGCGCTGTTCTTCCAACTGTTTTATTTAAGACAGCCGTTTCTCTATAAAGAATCCAACATTCAGAAAAGAGAACCTATTAACTTATTAAGTTCGCTAAAAATATTTATCATGAGTGGTAAAAATCTAGTATTTTTCATCATGATTGTTTTTCCAACCTATATTGCCGGAACTTTTGCTGGATACTATTTTCCACTGTTCGCAGAAAGCCAAGGACTATCAACTGCCGGTACGGGTTTATTTATTATTTCCGGCGGACTTTTGGTCATCTATTTGGGGCCCGTGTTAAGTCATTATTTGGAACGTCAATGGGGAACGTACAACAGCATGATTTTAGGTTCTATTTTGTGGGGAGTTTCGCTAATTATTTTTGCTCTTACGGGCAATCTCATAGGTGCCATGATTACTTTAGTTTTAATGGGAATCACTGAAGGTTTTTGCGTGACCGCCCAGAACGAATTTTTCTTGAAACTGCCACTGATTACTCAACTAGGAGAAGACCAAGCGGTGGGTTACTTTGAACTTTTCAGTAGCCTCGCTGAAACGATAGGTCCCATAACTTTCGCGATGGCACTCGTATTAGGTACTATGGCATTCATGTTCCTTGGGATTGGAATTATTATCTTGGCTTTGCTCTTCGCGCTTTTAATGTATCGCTGTGGCACCAGCACCAGTGTCTCTACTGTACACTACTACTAATAGTATACAGAAAATCGCACCGTACTAAGCGGTGCGTAAGACGACGCACCCTACATATTTAAAATCTAAGTGCGTAGGGTCAATGCCATTAAGTTAAGCCTGCCAAAGAAACCTTGAAGGTCTAAAACCAGACCTTCAAGGTTAAAACCTGACCGGGGGATTCCTTAATTTAATGGCAGTGGTGCGTAGGGTGCGTTAGCGATAGCGTAACGCACCATAACCTCGTGTTACCACACGGCATTACCACGCGGAGCGGTGGTAACGAGACTTAAATCACACTAAATCTAAAATGTTTTTTTGGTACAAAAAATGCTCACATAAACATATTCTTTTCAATAAAAAAATCCAAATTTATATTCAGGAATTTACTAAACAACTTTCAGTATTTTTCTCATAGCAAATGAAAATAGATACAGTTATACTTATTCTTAACAAATAACCGTATTTAAAAATTTTCTAGGAGACTATTTTATGAACACCAATCAAAAACTACTTTTCGTAGCCATCAGTACCGCTTTAATGAGTACCGGTGCTATACTCAACACTGTCTATGCAGCGGCCTCATCTAAAGATTATCCTGCTCAATGTGTCAATCCTGCCACAGGTGAATTGAAACCTAATGCCGCGCATCATGAGGTATGTGCTGATGCGGTTAAAGACCTTGGTGGTGAAAACAGTGAAGAGGGAACCACGGCGGAAGGTGAAGTTACGGTGGAAGGCGAATCCACGGTGGAAGGTGAAGTCACCGTAGCAGGCGAAACTACGGCGGAAGGTGAAGTCACGGCAGAAAGTGAAACCACAGTTGAAGGTGAAGTCACGGCAGAAAGTGAAACCACAGTTGAAGGTGAAGTCACGGCAG
>DZAL01000016.1:6467-28764 GCA_022729575.1 Thiomargarita sp. | reverse complement strand
AAAGTGAAGTACCAATTGCAGAACCTCCTCTAGTTGTTAGTGAACTGTCATTAGAAGTAGTTGCTACGCTAGTTGCTACTGATATTACCGCTCTCACACCAGAACAAGTAAGTCAATTTGGTAAAGAACAATTAGCCAGTTTATCACTGGAAGCTATGGTCGGTTTCGCTGTTGAGCAAATTTCAGTGCTTAGTATAGAAGCGGTCGCTGGCTTTACCGTAATGCAACTAGATGTGTTATCTGATGCCGTGAAACTGGCTTTCACTCCAGAGCAACGTCAAAATATGGTCGCTTACATCTTCCCACCTAGCTATCCTGTGGTTGCGGAAGAACCGATTGCCTCTGAAGAGCCAGCCTCTACCGAGTTGCCTGAAGTTGAAGACACTGGAACCACGGTAACTGGTGGCACCGTTGAAAGTGATGATGAAGTCGCTGAAGGCGATGACACCGTCGCCGAGGATGATGAAGTCGCTGAAGGCGATGACACCGTCGCCGAGGATGATGAAGTCGTTGAAGGGGATGACACCACCGCCGGGGATGATGAAGTCGTTGAAGAGGATGACACCGCCGCCGGGGATGATGAAGTCGTTGAAGGGGATGACACCGCCGCCGGGGATGATGAAGTCGCTGAAGGTGAAGAGCCTGCCACTGCTTTACCAGAATTAGGTGCCGTAGCAACCACGCCTGAAGGTGAAACGGTAAGCACCACTTCTACTATCGAAGGTGGAGTAGCCGTCAATGGTGAAATCCAAGAAACGGTTAATTTAGCCGATGAAGTGAATGTCAGTGGTGAGATTACTGTTGACCCAGCCCATGTCGAACAATTAGCGGAGGTGGTGGTATACGCTGCTTACTCGTCACTTGATGGTAGCATGGAGCAACCTATCTATTACATGCTAGGTGAAAACGGTGCTATCCAAGCCTGGGATGAGGCGACAACTAATCTGGTGCCCTTTATCAAATTAGAAAGTACGATAGAAATTGCTGAAGATGGTTCAGCGACCTTATCTATCCCGATGTACAGTGGTAAATTTGTCTTATCTGGTCAGTTGAGTATTTATTTCGGCTATCGTTTAGTAGATGGCACCGTGGTGACTAATGAACAACCCATGGAAGTGAGCATTACGGAACCTGCCGAAGAAGTACCTGTTGAAACCGAAACTGTCAGTGATATGCCAGCGACGGATGAAGTAATTCCGACAGCAGATACGACAGTATCTGAAGAAACAACCGCCGATAGTGCTACCAGTACCGAAGTGCCTGCGGAATCAGTTACCGAAGTGCCTGCGGAATCAGTTACCGAAGTGCCTGCGGAACCAGTTACCGAAGTGCCTGCGGAACCAGTAGTTGAAACCACAATCTGAGGTCACTGTAGCATAGAAATTGTAGCACCTGCTGAGGAAAGTTTTGGTGGTGAGGAAATACCTACCACCAGACCAGCGGTGCCAGAAGTGTTTGCTACTGAAACTATCAGTGAAGTAGCCATTTCATAGAAGATTGACCTTTCTCCTAAACAAGAGCCTTGACCTTCCGTGCGATTCCAGAGTCGGCGGAAGGATTTTTTCCTCCTTCCTTAATAATCTCATTAACCGATGCTATTGCTTAAATGGATAGCATCGGTTTTTTTTGGGTGTTATAGTAAAATCCCTTTGAACCTGTACTATTCCCACTGGAGCGCAATAAGAATTATTGCGCCTGGCGGCGCGTAGAGGCGCAATAATTCTTATTGCGCTCCAGTGGGTACGTACAATTTTATTATGAATTTTACTATACCTCAAATCTACGCTTCTTCTCGTTACCACGCTTGGCGTGGTAATGTCAAGGCGGACCATTCGACTCGACGCTGGCGCGTGGGAACGAGAAAAGGTTTAAAGTTTCCAAAAGCCAGTTGCTTCAGAAATTCCCTCTGCTAGAGCCGCTTCCGCAGATAAAATTGCACGTTTGGAAATTTCTATATAAGCATCTTTAAGTTCCATTATCGGCCTCAGCTTTCTTGGAGAACACGATAGTGCCAGTTTTATGTACTTTAGTATAAATTTGACCTTGGAGTTGGTTTTGGCTTTGCCAGTCCTTAGCCAGAATTGGTTTGATAATTGGCAAAATTAGAATTTCCCGGCAAAAAGGAGCCAGTACTTTGGCTAATGGTTTCTTCGCAACATATTGTCGTCTAAAACTTCCAAAAGCATACAAGATCATAGCTATAGGCTTAGAATTACTTTGGTCATCGTCTTTGATAATCTCTATCAATATGACCGTGGAAATAGAAGTGAGCTTACCACGTTTAATGGTTTTTTGTAAAAAAGGTAAATAATCACCAATAGTTTCAAGGTTCTTTGGAAATTTGCCGTTGTTATAAACACTATAAGGAGCAAGTTTTAGGAGTTGCTCTTCAAGATGGTTAGCGGTTGGTGTGGTTACGCGCATATTGTTACTCCAGAAAGACTAAGTACTGAAGCAGAAATTCGGCGGTATTTTCCCTCACCCCCGGCCCCTCTCCCAAAGGGAGAGGGGCGAAAGAAAATACGGGAAAATTTCTGCTTCAGTACTTATTTGGTAATAGTAACTCATCTTACGCACCCCCCAACCTTGGTAAGGAGGGGAGTAACGTCACTGGAATTGCAGGGGATATTCCCCACCCTAGCCAGGAGTGGTTAGGGGTGGTTGAGTTAACTGAAATAGTAAATTTGATTTTCAGCATCCGTAGGGTGCGTCCCACGCACCTTATGGCAGACCGTACCGTGTCTGAGTGGTGCGTAGAAGATCCCCAACCAAATTAGCGGTTGGCCAAACTGCTATGTTGGCGCGAGTAAGAAAAATAAACGATTAAGCCGATGGCCAACCAGACAAAGAGACGTAGCCAAGTAATCCCAGGTAGGCTAAACATGAGATATAAACAAGTAACAATACCCAAGCTGGGTAACAGGATGCCAAAGGGGACGCGGAAGGGACGTGGTAATTCGGGGTGGCTATAACGTAGCATAATCACTCCGGCGCAGACCATGACAAAAGAGGAATTTTTGAAACAGGGCTTGCCTGACCATTGGGACGGAGTAACGGTATTGACGAGTAAATAGAGAAGATTTGACAACTGGTTGAAAGTTGTCAAATCTGAGTTTTCTCGTTCCCACGTTGGCGCGTGGGGGTGCCGCGGATAACACCCCGCGAAGGGGTGTTATCCCTCAGCACGCTTGGAGTCCAAAGCTTCAGCTTTGGAAACGCCGTCTTACCTTAACCAGTCTCGTCCAAAGCTGAAGGTTTGGACTCCAACGCGGCTTAACTTAATGGCAGTGACACCGAGCGTCCGCACGGCATTACCACGCGGAACGTGGTAACGAGATTTAAAAATTTGTGTAAAGGCTGATCGCAGGCGCGTGGGAACGAGAAAAATCATCTGATTTCATAAGATTCGGTTTTATTTTTTCTGTATAAAATTTATAAAATCTATCTTTAATTTCATTGCGAACTCGGTGAAATTCACTCATTATAAATTCTTCACTACCAATAGCATGCGAAGGATCGTCAAAACCAATATGCAAACGGTTTTTAACTGTTCCTGAAAATGCTGGACAACTTTCATTGGCGCCACCACAGACAGTAATGACGTAATCCCACGCTTCGTTCAGATATTGATTTACATGCTTTGGGGTGTGGCTATTGATGTCTATACCAACTTCTTGCATTACCTGAATAGCTTTGGCATTTACCTGTTTGGCAGGTTCAGTTCCTGCCGAAAAAACTTGCAAACGACTGTCGAACGATTGCAGAAATCCGTGCGACATCTGGCTGCGGCAACTGTTGCCGGTACAAAGTATTAATATTTTCATGTTATTTCGATTTGATTTACGCGACAATTAAAAAATAAAAACCCATAATCAAGAGGGTGCCGCCACCCACATCTTTCAAAGATGATTATCATTCTAGCATAACTAGACATAATTGGATAATTTATTTACTCACCTTACGCACGGTTAACTCAACCACCCCCAACCCCTCCTTGGTAAGGAGGGGAGTAAGCACTACCGGCCTCGCCTGGAAGATTCCCCGCCGTAGCCAGGAGGAGCTAGGGGTGGTGGTGCGTAAGGTGATCGTAGGATGCGTTAGTGATCGCGTAACGCACCATTTTGCCGTGCCACCAACCATTAATCAACCACCAACCAAACTGTAACAGGGGAATTCAGGTGCGTTACGGCGCAAACCGAGGTAGTCCCTACCAACTAATGGAGGCATTAAAAATCAAGGTGTGATCAAAGACCAGGCCCAGGTTTCCTAAACCTTCGCGGTTTCGGAAACCTTAGCAAGCGTAGGGTGCGTGACGGCGCGTCCTGTTGCGCCGTCACGCACCATGTTTGAGGATAATCAACCGTCAAAAAAACCACCAAGAAAAAGGTAACGGGAGAATTTACCAAAAGCAAGCGTAGGGTGCGTTAGGCGCGTCCTGTTGCGCCGTCACGCACCATGTTTGAGGATAATCAACCGTCAAAAAAACTACCAAGAAAAAGGTAACGGGAGAATTTACCAAAAGTGCGTCGTAGCAAAAAGGTGCGTTACGGCGCAAACAAACGCGCCTAACGCACCCTACGCTTGCTGAGTGAGCCCCCCCGACCAAATTAGCGGTTGGCCAAACTGCTATGTTGGCGCGAGTAAGAAAAATAAACGATTAAGCCGATGGCCAACCAGACAAAGAGACGTAGCCAAGTAATCCCAGGTAGGCTAAACATGAGATATAAACAAGTAACAATACCCAAGCTGGGTAACAGGATGCCAAAGGGGACGCGGAAGGGACGTGGTAATTCGGGGTGGCTATAACGTAGCATAATCACTCCGGCGCAGACCATGACAAAAGCGGCAAGAGTGCCGATATTGACCAATTCGGCGACGCTTTGAATCGGCATCAAGCCGGCAATCATTGCCATTAAGAGACCGCTGATTAAAATGATGCGGATTGGGGTGCGAGTGTGGCTATTGACGGTGGCAAACAGCGGAGGTAATAAGCCATCACGAGACATGGCTAAAAAGATTCGAGTTAAGCCATAATACAAGACGAGCATGACCGTGGTTAACCCGGCAATCGCGCCAGCAGAAATGACGGCCGCCACCCAATGTTGGTTAAGTCGTAGCATCACATCAGCTACCGGGGAGGCTACGTTTAAAGTATGGTACGGGACGACACCAGTTAGTAAACCGGCCACGATGATATAAATGACGGTACAAATGACTAATGAGGCAATAATTCCAATGGGTAAATCCCGTTGTGGATTCACTGCTTCTTCCGCCGCCGTCGAGACCGCATCAAAACCAATATAGGCGAAAAAAATGAGTGCGGCGCCGGCCATGGTGCCTCCCCAACCAAAGGGCATAAATGGAGTCCAATTGCTTGGATTGAGATGAAAAGTCGCAACAGCAATAAAGATTCCAATCGCCAATAATTTGATAAGGACGATGACGTTGTTAAAACGTGAACTTTCGCGGACTCCTATGGATAATAAAATCGCCAAGAATAAAATAATTGAAAAGGCGGGTAAGTTAATAATCCCTGCGATAGGGGAATTAGTCGGTGCATATAATAAACTGTCTGGTAATCCTAAACCGACGGCAGTTAAAGCGTTATTGGCATACCCCGACCAGCCAATAGCGACTACTGGTGTGGCCACGCCATATTCGAGAATCAAGTCCCATCCAATAATCCAGGCGAGTAATTCTCCTAAGCCAGCATAAGCATAGCCATAAGCACTGCCACATCCTCCGATAGCGGCGGCCAATTCGGCGTAGGCTAACGCCGCGCAAGTGCAAGCCACGCCAGCAATGACAAATGATAAGGTGATAGAAGGTCCGGCGGCAGTAGCCGCCGCAATGCCAGTTAGGACAAAAATTCCAGCACCAATGATGGCCCCAATTCCTAAAAAAGTGAGGTCAAATGCGGTTAAACATCGTTTCAGTCCGGTATCCGCGGTTAAGTCTGCATTAATAGGTTTAGTACGTAATAGACTCATAGCAATTATCCTTTATAGCGAGAATTTTTACCAAGTTGGTTTAAACTATGAGTTTAACATAGAAAAGGGGGGTTGACAATAAAGTCAACCGTGGGTAGTCCCTCTAAACCAATAGAGGTGTTAAAATTCAATGAGTTATTAAAGGTAAAAGTTTCTTAAGCCTGGAAGGCTTAGGAAACTTAGGTTGACCCAAGGTTTCCTAAGCCTCAACGGCTTAGGAAACTTAGAACCGGTGAAATTTAGGAACGTTGGCTCCTAGATTTTAATACCTCCATTAGTTGGTAGGGACTACCATCAACTCACTACGTGGATTGAAAGAAAATTGTTGAGCCATCTGCTGATAAAACGATTTGGCGGCTTCAGTTTTGGCAGGAGGAGTCATCATTTGTAGTATAACATATTGGTCGCCCACGGGTTGGCCTGGAAAACCACGACCTTTTAAACGCATTTTTTGACCTGATTGGGCACCCGCGGTAATTTTTAGTTCGACTTTACCGCCTAAAGTGGGCACTTCTATTACTCCTCCGAGTGCCGCTTCCCATGGAGTAATTGGTAATGTTAAATAAATATCGTGTCCTTCGCTACGATAAAAGCGATGTGGTTTTAATTCAATCACCAAATATAAATCCCCTGGCTCGCCACTACCACGCCCTGGTTGACCTTGCCCGGAGAGCCGAATTTTTTGACCCTCAGTCACACCTGGCGGAATTTTAACATCTAACGTGCGCGTAGTCGGTACCACCCTACCTAGCATATCGGTTTCGGGAATTTGTAACTGCAATCGTCGCTGACTACCGTGATAGGCTTCTTCCAAAGTAATTGCCAGTTTGACTTGTTGGTCTTCACCGGGGTGAGTAAAATTGTGTGTATGCTGGGACCGGGCGGTACCAAATAAACTTTCAAAAAAATCGCTAAAATCGGAAGCGGAAGCTCCTCCGCTAACCGGGCCATTCCCAAATTCAAAACCGAAATTCCAACCTGGTGGCGGTTGAAACTCTTCGCCGGTTTGCCAATGATTACCTAATTGGTCATAAGCCGCGCGTTTTTTAGAATCTTTAAGGGCTTCGTAGGCTTCTTTAATTTCTTTAAAATGTTGTTCCGCATTTTTTTCTTTACTGACATCAGGATGATATTTTCGGGCGAGTTTGCGATAGGCGCGTTTAATCTCCTCTGGATTGGATTCACGCGGTATGCCTAAGATTTTATAATAGTCTTTGTATTCCATAAGGTTTAGTTAGGTTTAGTGATAACGTTGAAATTTTATGGGGTAGCAAATTATGCTTATACTTTGCTCTCCCGTAATATAAGAATCAGTAGTTCAAATTTCAAGTATTAAGCCTGACGAGAGAAAGCAATTTAAAATTTTTAGAGAAATATACTGCATGGCTTAATAATTTGAGTAAATCAAGGGATATAGTAAAATTCATATAAAATTGTACGTACCCTCTGGAGTGCAATAAGAATTATTGCGCCGCTACGCGCCGCCAGGCGCAATAATTCTTATTGCACTCCAGAGGTAATAGTACAGGTTCAAAGGGATTTTACTATAACACCCCTCGAAGGGGTGTTATCCCGGCCTGTCAAGGGATAACACCCCTCGAAGGGGTGTTATCCCTAGCTTTAATTAAGCAGAAGTAATATTTTTATGAGTTACACATAAACAAGTCCGGTTATGTCCTTGTTTTTGGGCGATATGTAACGCACTGTCGGCATCTGAAATTAACGTAGCGAGGGTAGTTTCCGCCACACCTTCGGAGGAAGTGAGTCCGATACTGACCGTAATTTCTAATCCTTCAGGTTTTAATTCCATCATTTTTTTGCGCAAGCTTTCAGCCACCAATTTACCTTTTTCTAAAGCACAGCTTGCTAATAGTACCGTAAATTTCTTGCCGGCAAAACGTGCCACTATAGCGGTACCACAGTGGCTGAAGTGTTCATTTAAAAACTTTCCAATCACATGTAGAATATGGTCGCCAATCATGTGTCCTTGTAGATCATTAATAATTTCAAAATGGTCGATGTCCACCATCATCAAGCAGACATTGTGATGTTGGGTAATAAAACTTTTTCCTTCTTCCAACAGATATTTTTTGTTGCGGGTGCCAGTTAAACTATCCGTGGTTGCTAACTGATACATGTCCCTAGAATAACGCTTCAATACATTGTATTGATGTTTAACCAAGAGCAATGATTTAATACGAGCGATCAGCACTTCTTCAATCACCGGTTTGGTGATGAAATCGTTCGCGCCAGCATGAAAAATCTCCGCTTGACATTTTTTATTGTCTTCAATGGTAATTACTAACACCGGCATTTCTTGACGAGAGTAATGCAGTTGGGTGCGAATGGCATATAATAAATCGCCACCGGTCATTTGTCCTTCTAGGAAAAAATCGGTGAATACAATATCATATCCGTCACTGGCCGGTTCTGGTTGGCTCCTCACTTCTTTGAGTAATTGTAAAGCCGCCTCGGCACTGGTAACATGGGTAATATGTAAGCCGTGCTTTTCCATTAAAGTTTGCGTAGTTTGGGCGGTACTTAAGCTATCTTCTATATACAAAATTCGCCCGACTAAGCCAGCATGACGTTGTGAGACATCTTTGATAAATTCAACTAATCTTTTATAGCCTAATGATTTATTAAAATAATCCGTCACGCCGGCGGTGAAACCTTCTCTCAGTAAGCGTGTATCAGCGTCGCTAGAGACCACGATTACGGGCGTAAGGTGTTGTTTGTCACTTTTGCGAATTTCATGGCAAAGGTCTAAACCATCTAGGCCCGGGAGTAAAAGAGAGGTGGTAATTAAATCAAATTTTTCTCGTTGCAGATATTCTAAGGCTTCTTCAGCACTACCGCAGGTGACAATATAAGCGTCGTTCATTTCCTTTTGCAGAATATGTGAAATAATGGAACGGGCTACTTCGGAGCGATCCACAATCATTATACGGCTAGTGCGATCTATACTGTAGTGAGTCATTGTTTGTTGTACCATGGTGATCAATTGTTGTTACCTCAACTTCTTCAATTAAAAATATTTATCCAAACTCCATTGGTTTTATAATGTTGATTGAGAACTAGAATGTGGGTGATAATTCCCTTTCACTTTGTCCATACTCCAATAGGATAATTTAAAGGTAATTATTTGAATTAAATTAATAATTCAAAATTATGCCGATACGTTTCCCCCTTAAATTGAGGATGGAGGCGTTTATTGATGGCTTAGTTAATTCCCTAATGTTAACTCAAGAACGAAATAAAATAAAATTTTTCTTTATTATTTTATGCGTTATCTATCTTGACAAAAGAAGGCTACCTCCCTTTTAATAAATATTGGCTACCAACAGTTGTGTATAATATTTACCGAAATCATTTTTTAGTTTATACTATCCTATTGGCAATTTTACAGAGGGGAAAAATAATCGCTTGACCCTGAAACTCTGCCGAAAAGAGCAATTTTTCGCCGATACTAAGCACTGAGTATAGTAGTTAAGGTTATCTTAAGCAAATTTGGATGAACTTATTATTTCAATCCAATAACATCAAAACAATAGGAATCAAACTAACATGAAATTATCTCACACACTTATCATCGTCGGCTGTTTAAGTACGGCTACGGTATCCACTTATGCGGCTTGGGAGGCGTTGCCGGAAACTGCACCGGTGCCTGCTAATAATCCTCAAACTAATGACAAGGAGGAATTGGGCAAAGTTTTGTTTTTTGACCCCCGGTTGTCTAGTAGCGGCACGATTTCTTGCAATTCTTGTCATAATGTGATGGCAGGAGGTGACGATAACCGTCCTAACTCCATCGGCGTGAAAAATCAGCATGGTGGCCGCGGCGCACCTACAGTGTGGAATGCGGCGTTTCACTCGGTACAATTTTGGGATGGCCGGGCGGCCAGTTTAGAGGAGCAGGCGAAAGGGCCGGTGACTAATCCGATCGAAATGGGAATGAAAGATTGGGACGCGGTGGTCAAGTTACTCAAGGAAATTCCAGGGTATGCGCCATTGTTTAAAGCCGCCTTTACTGAAAAGGACCCGATTACCGCAGATAATGCGGTGAAAGCGATTGCGGCCTATGAAAGAACGTTGATTACGCCAAATACGCCTTATGACCGCTATGTTAACGGTGACCACGCGGCGCTATCAGAGCAGCAAGTGAAAGGGATGCAAACTTTTGAGGAAGTAGGTTGTTCAAGTTGTCATAGCGGGATGAACTTTAGTGGTCCTAAAATGGAAATGGGGAGCGGTTTTTTTATGAAGTTTCCTACTTATCCGGCGAAAGAGTTAGAAAGCAAGTATGAGTTTTCAAAAGATTTGGGGCGAAATGAAGTAACGAAACAGGACGCTGATAAAAATTTCTGGCGCATCCCCACGCTACGCAACATTGCGTTAACTGCACCTTACTTTCACAATGGTAAAGTGACCACGTTGGAGGAAGCCGTCAAAGTGATGGGAAAATTGCAACTCAATAAGGATTTAAGCGAAGAGCAAGTGCAAAACCTGGTGGCATTTTTAAATGCACTGACCGGTGAATTTCCGCCACAAACGATGCCGCGCTTGCCAGCAACGCCCGGTCAAACGTTGATGGTGGAAGAGCAGAAATAATGGTAGCAATGGGTGCTGATCGGATTGAGTTAATCACTCACCCACACACACTCTCTCCCTTCCCACCAATTAAGTGACGTTTTAGTTTGTTGGCCGTCACCCGGTTGTCACTCGGTTTCCTAAACCTTCCAGGTTTAGGAAACCTGACCTTGAGATCAATGCCATCAATCGGTTTCCTAAACCTTCCAGGTTTAGGAAACCTGACCTTGAGATCAATGCCATCAAATTGAGTATGAGATAATCATTATGCCACATTTAACCATCATGCTACTGCTAGTCACCATTCTGACTATTTTACCTAAATGGTCCATGGCCCAGAGTGCCGCGGTACCAATTTATACCTACCGCATTCTTCATATCTATCCCCATGACCGCACCGCGTTTACGCAAGGATTGATTTATCATAAAGGAGTATTTTATGAAAGTACCGGCTTATGGGGACGGTCGTCATTGCGTAAAGTAAAAATAGAAACTGGTCAAATTTTACAAAATAATCCTCTACCTGATACCTATTTTGGTGAGGGAATCACTCGTTGGCAACAACAAATTATTCAATTGACCTGGCGGGATGATACCGGTTTGGTTTACGATTTGGCCACGTTGCAGCTACGGAAGACTTTCGATTATGAGATTGAGGGCTGGGGAATTACTCAAGATGGGGAAAAATTAATTGTCAGCGATGGCTCTAGCTATTTATATTTTTGGTCACCGCAGACTTTTCAAAAAATTGGCGCCATTCAAGTTCAATATCAAGGTCAACCGGTGAGCCGACTGAATGAGTTAGAATATATCAAAGGCGAAATTTTTGCGAATATCTGGTTGACTGATTACATTGCCCAAATTTCTCCCCAAACTGGCGCCGTGTTAGGGTGGATTAATTTAACCGGTTTAAACCCCTTGCCGCCAGCCACCGTCGGCTCTTCAGCAGTATTAAATGGAATCGCTTATGACAAGGGGAAAAATCGGTTATTTGTCACCGGTAAGTTATGGCCCAGTGTGTTTGAAATTGAATTAGTACCATGTCAACCCGAAGAAAATAAATCGAATTGCCAACCGCCGAATTAGCCCTTCACCTCTGGCTCAAAGCACTGCGTTGGTAGTACCAGTAATGGTCTAGCGATTAAGGTGTTGGAATCCGGAATTTATTCCGTTAAGGTGTTGGAGTCCGGAATTTATTCCGTTAAGGTGTTGGAGTCCGGAATTTATTCCGTTAAAAGCAGGATGAATTTCGGATTCCAACGGCTATCTCACTTACCTTTCAAGACTACCAATAAATTAATCCTCCACCTCAGACAAACGATTCATCTGGTCCACATCCAATGAATCAATATTCTCACGAATATGAAAGAAAAATACGCCAAATAAAATCGCGGCTACCAACACATCAAACGCAATACCTAGCTCCACCACCATGGGCATTCCATAAGTAGAAACCACTGCCGCAAAAAATAATCCATTTTCCATCGCCATAAATCCAACCACTTGACTCACCGCTTGTCGATGCGAAATCAGTAGTAACATGGAAAGCAGTACATTCGCTAAACTAACAGCAATGGTGTTGCGAGTGATTAAAGTCGAAAGATGTTCCACTGGCAAGGTGACATAATAGCAAAAAATGACCAACGCCACCCCCCCCAGTAAAGTGAGTGTTGGCGTAGTCAATTTTTCAATTTCTTGGTGCAGTTTCAACTTTAATACTTGGCTTCGTAACATCCAAGGAATGAGCAAGGCTTTTAGTAGCAAAGCCAACAGTGCGGAGATGTACAAATGCGGTTGTTGAGAGACCCCGGCCACTAAAGCCGTCGTTGCCGCTAATAAAGTGCCTTGCCAGGCAAAAATGTTGATTAGGTTTAATAATCGTGATTGTGCTAACAAACTAAAAGAAGTGTAAAGCACTAATGCTGATAACACTAAGATAGCTTGTTCGTAATGGGTGAGCGATTCTAGGGTTAAACTCATTTTAAGTTCCTGTTTTGTCGAGATTTGACAACTTTCAAAAAGTTGTCAAATCTTCCCTCCGCTTAAATTACCTTCTTCGATTTGACAACTTTCAAAAAGTTGTCAAATCTTTCCTCCCCTCTTCAGATTTCTTCAGATTTGACAACTTTCAAAAAGTTGTCAAATCTTCCCTCCGCTTAAATTACCTTCTTCGATTTGACAACTTTCAAAAAGTTGTCAAATCTTTCCTCCCCTCTTCAGATTTCTTCAGATTTGACAACTTTCAAAAAGTTGTCAAATCTTCCCTCCGCTTAAATTACCTTCTTCGATTTGACAACTTTCCAAAAGTTGTCAAATCTTCCCTCCGCTTAAATTACCTTCTTCGATTTGACAACTTTCCAAAAGTTGTCAAATCTTCCCTCCTCTTAAAACTAACACGACGGTATCTTAAAGACCACTTCTAAAATCTCATTCAAACACCAAGACGCAAAATCCTCTTCAAAGACTTTACCATCTGGCAAGCGAATAACGATAGACCGGTCTTTGGGTAAAGATTGTAACACAAAAGGACTATGAGTAGTTACCATAAAATTAATAGTCGGAAACAATTCAGAAAATACTGGCAACAGTTGTGTTTGCCATTGTGGATGTAAATGCGCATCCACTTCATCAATAAAGACCCAACCGGCGGGCAAAATTTCATTATCACCATCCAGATCAAATTTCCGCGACAGATAGATCTGTTGCGCAATAATATTGCCGGCCGTGACCAAAATATCCAATTCGCCCGCCGAGAGCAATGACAGAGTATATAACGAGCCTAAACCCACTCGGCGAAAGGGCCATGGTTGTATATTAAACTGGTCATCACTGATTTTGAAAACCTTCAGAATATGAAGAATTTTATCGATGGCTAAATCGGCATATTTATTTCCCATCTTTTGGTCTAAAATCACCTCTAAAATTAAACTTTCCACCTCAGCCAAGCCAGAAGTGGCGCGAATCGGATAAAAGCGTCGTCCAACCCAATCCTCGGTAGCAAAGTGCGAACTAAAACTGATATTCTTTTCATGCTCCTCATAATAAGGCGTTTCAAACCGGTCCGAGGGTCGAAAGAGGAATACGCTACGAGCCACCGGGTCTTGTTTAGAATTGACTGAATTTTTCCATTCCTCAAGAATCCATTTGTGAGTGACTGGAATAGCAAATTCTTGGCGTAATTGAGCAATAAATTCATGCTGATGTGATTCTGGTTTATGGGTCAATAAACGATAGTGATAATTCCCGTCTTTAGATTGCCAATCCATTAAAAAGACATAACCATGACCTGCTTTACCAATTTCACTGGTACTAAAAGCCCGATGAAATTTATCGGTAGACGGAAAAAATGATTTACTCTGAAAATCCGCACTAGATTCATGAGTTAAACCACGGAGCGCATTGATTATTAACGAAAGTAATGATGATTTGCTTCCGCCATTAGGACCGACTAAACAAATAATTTTCTTATGATGAGGAATTTCAATATCTAATTCATTAATATTCCTAAAGTTTTTTATCTTAATACGTTTTAGGCGTAATTCTGGCTCGAATTTCTCCCAACTGGCCATGATGAATCCTTAAATGAAATTTAACATAAATGATAACAGGTTTAAGTAACTTAACTAATTGATCAAAGAATATCGAAGAATAGGGAATTATAATTATTCACTTTTCACCATTATCCACTATTCATTATCTACTATCTACTATCTATTATTCATTTTATCAGATAGAATATTTTATGGTATGGTTGAAGGTTAAAAACTTTCAACATGCTTTTTAGTAAAACTTTTCAACCAATTAACAAAGGAATTATTTTATGGTTTTCCCAATTAAACCTATTATGGTAAGTGTTGGCTTGATTAGCTTGGTCAATTCTCAAATGTTAGCGGTAGCGAATAATGACTGGATTAAAGGAGTTGCCGTAGATGGTCTGGCAGAAGTACAAGCGGGTTACACCAGTGACTACTATGATAAAGACAGTAGTAGCTTGGTCTTAGGCACGGCCAGTTTGGGCTTCACGGGTCAAGTCAACGAATGGTCAACGGTGCGCCTCTCCTTTTTATACAAGGATTCAATCCCACTACGAATGGATGAAACTCATATTACTTTGGGTAACCTCAATAAATTTCCACTCTATGCGAAGGCAGGGCGGACCTATTTACCTTTTGGACGATATAAAACTCAATTCATTACCGATGCTATCACTTATACCGCCGCTTCTACCATGGCGGAAATTGGTCAACTAGGTTTTGAAGCCGGCGGCGCTTATGGCTCGGCCTATATCTATGGCGGTCGGACCATGGACGACACTAATGACACGTTAGATCACTACGGAGCAACCTTGGGTTTTAGCCAAGAATCAAACGACGGTATGACGATCAATATGATGATTGATGTCGGAGTTGACTACTTAAGCGATTTTGGAGATGTCGGTACCGCCGCGGACGCTGATACTACTTGTGGAATCTTGCCGGTAATCAGCACCGTAGGTAGTTGGGACAATTATGATTATGTGGCAGGAATAGTCGGCCATGCCAGTCTCGCCTTTGGTCCTATCTTCTTTAACGGTGAATATATGACCGCCTTGGATACCTTCCAGCCCGAATTTTTAGCCTTCGGCAGCGAAGGTGCCGAGCCGAAAATTTGGTATGCTTAATTGGGGCTTAATTTTAAAATCGCGCAACGAGACTTTACTTTGGGGGCCGGCTATGCCGCTTCCGAAGAAGCAGTGGCTATGGGTTTACCGGAACAACGTTATACCGTTGGGATGAGTTTGGGAATTGTTGACAATACGACATTGTATCTGGCGTACCGGATTGACAACGATTATGAGGTCAGTGATGGCGGGACTGGCGAAGATGCTCAAGCTGCCAGTATGAAAGTGGCAGTAAAATTTTAGTTGCGCCACCTAGAATTTACCTAAGTTAACCCCCCTTACTCCTCCTTGAGTAAGGAGGGTAGTCTCAATTACCGGAACCGCCATGGATACTCTCATCCCTACTGAAGAGAAGTTGGGAGTGGTTGCGTTAAAACTGCAACTTCCTGAAAATTTATCATTTTCGGGGAGTGATTAAATATTTACAAGGTGCTCTTCCATTCCAACTTGATACCTCCTCTTGAACCAACCGGCAATTCTGAAAGATTTGACCACTTTCGAAAAGTAGTTAAATCTGCTGAAAAATTTGACCACTTTCGAAAAGTGGTCAAATCTGATCCACGACCTGGTATTGGGGTCCGGAATTGATTCCTCTTATTACCATTAATTCCCACAGGAACATTTTTATGAACACCGTAGCCCCGAGCGACCAACTACTTGCCAACACGGTTGCTAATAACCCCTGGCGTATTCTCGTGATTGATGATGAAGAAGACATCCATGAATTAACCCATTTTGCCCTCGAGGACTATGTTTTCCAAGGACGTTCTTTAGAATTTCTGAATGCGTATTCGGCCCAACAAGCCAAAGTTTTATTAGAACAAAATTCTGACATCGCGGTCATATTTTTAGATGTGGTCATGGAAACTACCGAAGCCGGGCTACAGCTAGTGCATTATATTCGTGAAACTCTCCACAACCATCTCGTGCGAATTATTCTGCGCACCGGCCAACCTGGTTATGCGCCAGAAAAAGAGATTATCCTTAAATATGATATTAATGATTATAAAAACAAAACTGAATTAACGGATAAAAAATTATTTGTGGCCCTCACGGCTAGTTTACGAGCTTATGCTCATCTACTCATGTTGCAAACCTATCAACAACAACTGGAAGCCAAAGTAGCCGCGCGCACGGCGGAAATTGTTAAGAAAAATCAAGAACTCATTCTACTCAATCAAACCTTGAATAGGCTACATGAGGAAAAACGAGAATTACTAAGAATAGTCAGCTTGGATTTAAAAAATCCACTGTCCTCCATTCAAGAACTTTCTAACCTCATTCAACAATCCTTTGATAATTGGCCAAAAGATAAATTGCTCGAGCTTGTACACATCATTGAATTAAGTTCCCAACGCATGGTCGCACTCATAAAAAATCTGTTGAATGCGAATGCGCTCGAAGCCGGTGAAATGAATTTAGCCGTAGGAATTTTTGACTTTCGCCCCTCCTTACAATTTCTAAAAGACGATTATGTAGAATTGGCTCGAGAAAAAAACCTTAACTTGCAATTTCAACTACCGCCAGAAGAATATAAATTGCTGGTCAATAAAGGTGCTATTTTGCAAATCTTAGACAATCTCATTTGCAACGCGATTAAATCTTCCTCCCCTGGTAAACTGGTTCAAGTTCGTCTCAGTAAAGACGGTAATTTTATGCGTTGTGAAGTGCAAGACCAAGGCCCAGGCCTATCTGAAGCGGACCTGGCGCGATGGTTTGGCAAGTTTACTCGTTTTACCCCCATCTCAAATGGCCGGGTCGACACTACGGCCGAGGTCAGTTTGTTTATTGTCAGAAAACTGGTAGAAGCCATGAATGGTAAAATTTGGTGTCACAGTATCCTTGGTCAAGGCTCAACTTTTATTGTAGAGTTTCCCCTAGCCAATTCATAATAATTATGGTCAATCAATGGCCAATCAATTATCAACCATGTTGGAGTAGAGGCTTTAGCCGGTGGGCCAAATCTGTTGGAGTAGAGGCTTTAGCCGGTGGGCCGGCCGCGACGACCTTTAATGGGTCGCCGACCCCTACCGGCTAAAGCCTCTACTCCAACATTCGAAAGAGCAAACCGGTTACCTTAATCACCATAACGAGTTTACACACACTTATGACTTTTATGACTCTTCAAAACCGCATCAATATTTTTATGTTTGTTATGTTAGCACTGCTGATAGTCCCTATTGTCAGCGTAGGCTACATGATTATCAACGAAATTATTTACCGTCTAAACGAGGAAAGTTTGGCCCGCGAAGTGGAAAATATCGAGACCAAAATCAGAGAAGTCTATACCGAGTTAGAGGCAAACAACTTCTTAAATCACCCAACCATGGTTGCCACGGCTCAATCTAACCTCCTAAACAAACTCCGCAATTACAAATTTGGCAAAACCGGTTATTTATATATCCTAGATGCCAATTCTAAAGTTATTTTACACAAAGACTACCCCTCAACCGCACCCTTTAACTTTGACTTTGGGAAAACCATGCTGCAACAAAATCGCGGCACCCTCCAATATGAATATCGTCATCAATTACACTTCGGAGTCTTCTTAACTTTCATTGAATGGGATTGGTTACTGGTGGTCACTATCACTCAAGAAGAAATGTTTGGCGGGCGGGTCCTTTATGTACAATTTGTCCTCATCTTCTGCGGCTTCATCTTTTTTTGTGTCTTATTACTCTCTAGTGTGTTGACCAAAGGGACTAGCAAAAAAATCAGCTCCACCCTAGAATACTTAAAACGATTTGAAGGAGGATATTTAGAGCACCAAATTCCAGTGGTCAGCCGTGATGAAATCGGCACCATTCAAAACGGCATCAATGCCATGATTACCAAAGTGGCCGCCGCTAATCGTTCTATGCTCTATGAAATCGAACAACGAAAACAAGCTGAAGTGAAACTGCAACAGGCCAAAGAAGCCGCCGAGCAAGCGCAACAAATTGCGGAATCAGCCAATCGAGCGAAAAGCGTATTTCTGGCCAATATGAGTCATGAATTACGCACCCCGTTAAATGGAATCTTAGGTTACACCCAAATTTTCAAGCGTGACAAAAATCTAACGCCGAAACAACAAGAAGGCATTCAAATTATTCACCGTAGCGGAGAGCATTTACTCACCTTGATTAACGATGTGCTCGATTTGTCCAAAATTGAAGCCGGCAAATTAGAATTAATCACCCATGATTTCCGCTTTCCCGAATTTTTGAAAAACATCGCCGACTTATTCAAAATGCAAGCGGAACAAAGACATATTCAGTTTATTTATGAACTTGGGATGGCGGGTAATCCCAAATCACCGGCAGAATTACCTGTAGCTATTCACGCCGATGAAAAACGATTACGACAAATTTTATTAAATTTACTCAGCAACGCCCTTAAATTTACTAAACAAGGACAAGTGACTTTCCAAGTGGATTATCAACAAGGTCACGGTTATTTTACGATCAGCGACACCGGCACCGGTATTGCGGCGGACCAACTGGAAGCGATTTTTTTACCGTTTCAACAAGCCAACAATGCCAAAAATTATTATGTCGAAGGCACCGGTTTAGGGTTATCTATTAGCAAACGACTGGTCAACCTCATGGGTGGACCGTTAAAAGTGAGTAGCACGCTCGGTCAAGGCAGTCAATTTGGGTTTAAAATACCATTGCCCAGTGTCGACGGATTTGCTCAAAATATTTCCCAAGTAGCACCCAATATCATTGGCTACCGGTCGAAAACGACGACCACCACATTTAAAATTTTGGTAGTGGATGATAAATGGGAAAACCGCATCATATTGGTAAATTTACTAACGGATTTAGGATTTCAAATGTTAGAAGCGGTCAATGGAGTCGAAGCACTCACTATCGCGCAACAACAATTACCAGAATTAATTATCACCGATTTGATGATGCCCGTGATGGATGGTTTTGAATTAGCGAAAGCCATTCGCCACAGTGCCTCACCTTTAAAAGAAGTCGCCCTGTTTGCCGCTTCGGCCAGCGTCTTTGACTATCACCAAAATGGCAGCCGCGAGGCCGGCTGTAATGAATTTATTGCCAAACCGATTCAGAGTAGCCAGTTATTAACTCTATTAGGCCAGTATTTACCGCTGGAATGGAATTATGAAACGCCAACTACACCCGCAACTCCAGTGACGACTACCACTTTAATCGCTCCCTCACCCGCACAACTCAAAATTTTGTCCGACCTCATCATGCGTGGTAACATCAAAAAAATCATTGAGCATAGCGCTCAATTGGAGCAACAAAACCCTCAATTGGCTCCATTTGTAGAAAAGGTATGTCAGATGACCAAACGATTTGAAATAGCTGCGCTAAAAGAGTTTATAAAAGAATTTACCTAGTCAATTGGCTATTAATTTAAGGAATCCACGTTGCAATGCCATTGTCGTTAAGGAATTAACGAAGACTGGCAGTCCTTAAAGGATTGCCAATCCTAATTCCCACGTCATCAAGCAATCCCTTAACTTAATGGCATTGAGTCCGCACCGGTCCAAGCGGCCCGATCGATCAAGACTTCTATCGCCTGCGATGAATCTAATTGCGCCACCGGTAACGGCTCCCCACCTTGCCAAGCCATCAACGCTTGATGTTTCGCCACGCCAGTTACTAAAATTAACAGTTGTCGGCATTGCGATAAAGCCTCGACACTTAAACTAATTCGCTCCGGCGGCGGCTTTGGTGAATTAAAGACGGGATGCACTAATTGACTAGCTGAATAAGATCGACCTGGAAATAAACTAGCCACATGTCCATCTTCTCCCAAACCCAGTAATACCAGATCAAACGGCAACACCGCCCGAATCACCTGTGCATATTCCGCGGCCACGGCCTGGATAGATTCTATGGATTCTCTCGTCTGGACCATCGCCGGGAAAAAATGGTGCTGGGAGACCGGAATTGCCACGTCATTCAACCAAGTTTGCTCAACCAAATAACTATTACGTTGTTCATGTTGCAGCGGTAAACAACGTTCATCGGCATAATAAATATGCCACTTAGACCAATCGGTAAACGCTGATTTTAATAATTTAAAAGTCGGCACCGGACTGTTACCGCCGGTGATCACTAAATGAAAACTACCTCGTGTGGTGATTGCCTGTTGCGCCATAGTTAAAATTTGTGTACTGGCATATTGTGCGATGGCTTTGGTATCATCAAAGCGGTGCCAATAAGGTGACATTGTTGATTCTCCTTTTTAGAGGTTACTGACATAAACCTGGATGGTGTTGATGCTTCGCTTAATCCACCCTAACTACGGACCTACGGATTTAAACAGCACTTGACAAACGTAAAACGCCCATTTATGATAACTGCCAACATGAATTATACAATAATTTAATACTATTGACTCGAACTAATTAGCGTTAGACAGGTACCTATGCCGAATAAACACTGGACTTATAGCAACGCAACACTCTGATTTAACAGGAATCATCATAGCAAATTCAACGAAGGAAAACCCCATGTTTGTAGCATTAAGTAAATTTACGATTGCTAACGGCATGACCGAAGCCGTAAAAACCGCTTTTAAAAACCGTCCTCATCTAGTCGACCATTCAGCCGGTTTTCTACGTATGGATGTTATCTCACCACTCGATAACCTTGACGAAATTTGGCTACTCACATATTGGCAAGACGAAAACAGTTATCAACAGTGGCATCACGGTCCAGACCATAAAGCATCCCATCAAGGAATTCCCCAGGGATTAAAACTCATCCCTAAATCCAGTGAAATTCGTAATTTCGAGTATGTGTGTTCTTAATCTAACCATTTAAATTTTAAAGGATAACCTGATGTCATCCCTGAATGAACAATTTAGTCAACGGATAGTGGCACATAGTGACTCACTGGCCAATGCTATTGTCACCAAGCACTATTTACAACAACCCGAATTGGCACCACGTTATGGCGAAAAAGGTCAGGCCAAGTGTTTAAGCGACGCACACCGACACCTCACCTATCTGGCAGAAGCCATGGCGGTGGATCACCCTTCGCTGTTTGCCAATTATATCGCTTGGGGCAAAGTGTTACTGAGTGGCCTTGGCATTCCAGAAGCCGATTTAGCCAAAAATCTGCAAGTCATTGGCGAAGTGTTGAAAGAAGAAATTTCTGAAATGCCGATTTCCCTGATCGACGATTATATTCAAGCAGGACTTCAGCAATTACCGACTCTACCTTCTGAATTATCCACTTTTATTAAAACCGCCGAACCTCACGCGGACTTAGCTAATCAATATTTTGAAGCACTACTGAGTGGAAAACGTCAAATCGCCAGTCAACTGATCTTAAATGCTGTCAATAATGGAATCAGCATCAAAGAAATTTATTTATATGTCTTCCAACGGACCCAATACGAAATTGGTCGTTTATGGCAAATGAATAAAGTCAGCGTAGCTCAAGAACATTATTGCACCGCCGCGACGCAACTCATCATGTCACAATTATATGCTTACATTTTTGCTTCGGAAAAACGAGGTCATACCTTAGTGGCCACTTGTGTCGGGAGCGAACTTCATGAAATGGGAGTGCGGATGGTAGCCGATTTCTTTGAAATGGAAGGCTGGGATACTTTTTATTTAGGTGCCAATATGCCCCCTTCAGGCATTATAAAAGAACTGGAGGAACGTAAAGCGGAGGTACTGGCTATTTCGGCCACCATGACGTTTCATATCAGTGCCGTCACTAATTTAATTACGACCATACGTTCGAATGAGAACTTCAAGTCAGTTAAAATTATGGTAGGGGGCTACCCGTTTAATGTCGAACCCTCACTATGGCAAAAAGTCGGGGCCGATGCCTACGCGAAAAATGCTGACGAAGCCATTAAAGTGGCCAACAGTTTATTGAACTAAGGAGGTCACGCACTTTTCAACCACCCCCAGCCCCTCCTTGAAAAGGAGGGGAGGCAATCTACTTCTTCTCGTTCCCACGCGTCGGCGTGAGAATGCCGTCGGGAATCTACTTCTTCTCCGTTCCCACGCGCCGGCGTGGGAATGCCGTCGGGAATCTACTTCTTCTCCGTTCCCACGCGCCGGCGTGGGAATGC
>DZAL01000016.1:0-6367 GCA_022729575.1 Thiomargarita sp. | reverse complement strand
CGTCGGGACGCGCCAGCGTCCATTTCCCGTAACGCCGGCGCGTGGGAACGAGAAGAAACCTACTTGCTAAGGAGTGGCTAGGGGAGGATGAAAAGTGCATAAGGACCGCAACAGGACATTCTCATGATAGAAGAACAACCCGCTTTATTTTCGATATTATGTGATTCACAAAGCAAAATCACCGCGTTTACTCGTGATGATTTAGGAATTAGCCAACAGGTGGCGAGTGGACAACCGTTTACTCAGTTAATCGATCCCGAAAATCGCGAAAAAGCACTTAACTTTTTAGTCGAGTTACAAACCAAAGGTTCCGCTTTTGGTTGGCCTTTGACCGTCTATATCAATGGAAAAATCTTGCTCTTATATTTTGCCGGTGGTATGAATGGAGACGGTTTTTTTATCATCGCCACCAAAGCTCATGCCAACATTAATCAGTTGTACGATGAGATGATGAAAATTAATAACGAGCAAGTGAACCTGCTACGCAAGACGATCAAACAACAGATGGTTACGGCCCAAGCGCGTAAGGAGGAAACTCAACTTTATGAAGAACTTACCCAAGTTAATAACGAGTTAGCGAATACCCAACGCGAATTAGCGAAGAAAAATGTACAATTACAACAACAACAGAAAAAATTAGAGACCCTAAACCAAACCTTACGTTCTACCATTGAGGAACTCCACAAAACGCGAGATGAGCTCATCCAAAGTGAAAAAATGGCTTCATTAGGTCGGTTAGTGTCTGGATTTGCCCATGAAATCAATACCCCCATCGGCGTGGCTTTAACCGCGGCTTCGGCGATTGACGAAACCACACATACGGTCAATTTCATGTTGACTCAGGAAGATGTCAGTGAAACTGAACTGGTTGCCGCACTAGAAAAACTCACCCTGGCCAGTCAGCTTACCATGTCCAATCTACGACGAGCGGCTGAATTGGTGAGCAGTTTCAAGAGAACCTCGATTGACCAGACGGTAGAAACCAAGAGATTATTTGGACTGCATGAAATTATACACGATATTATTGTTAGCTTAAACAGTAAATTTAAAAAGACTGCGATCACGATCGAATCCCATTGTCCAAAGACGCTTAACTTGTATAGTTATCCTGGCATCATAAGTCAGATTCTCACCAACTTGATGTTAAACAGTTTGGGTCATGGCTTTGACGAAGGGCAACTGACGGGAAAAATTATCATCAACGCCTATGGTGAAGATAACCAAGTACATTTAGACTATAGCGATACCGGTAATGGAATGGCGCAAGAGGTATTAGAAAAACTCTTTGAACCTTTTTACACTACCAAGCGTGCTAGAGGCGGCACCGGGCTAGGTCTGTATATCTGTTATAACTTAGTCGTGACTCGTCTAAAGGGCACCATTAGTTGTCAAAGTCAAGTAGGACATGGAAGCCAATTTTATATCAGTTTTCCACTGGAAACGGTATCAACCATTTAAATACAAATCCACCGTTTAACCAACCCAACCCCTCCTTGGCAAGGAGGAGAGGAAAGCCAATTTAGTAGTGAGGCACCAAGTAGTGATAAAACTGTTGGCCCGACCTACGAGGTCTTAAAGACCTCGTAGGTCTCACTTCCCGAAAATTTCAGTTATCACTACCTGGTGCATTAAGTACTGAAGCATAAATTTTCTCGCATTTTCTTTCGCCCCTCTCCCTCTGGGAGAGGGGCCGGGGGTGAGGGAAAATACCGTAGAATTTCTGCTTCAGTACTTACCACCGCTAATTTAACCATTCCCCGCCTTACCAAGGAGGGGCTAGGGTAGTTGATGAAGTGCCAGGCGTTACCCTAGTTTTAAATTTTACCAATACTTCCACACACGCTAAAATTTTTTATGAAACTGATTCGCGATAAGCAAAAAACTGAACCACCAACCAAAACACTAGACACTCCAGTCACCGAAAACACTTCAATGACTAGCGCAGTCACTAAAAATAAGACCTTCACTGGCCGAATAACTGCACCTAACGCTCACACTTCATGGAAAATCCTAGTGGTTGACGATGAACCAGAAGTTCATGCGGTCACTAAACTCAGCGTCAGTAATCTAGTTTTCGATGGCAAACCAGTTAAATTTGTCAGCGCCATGTCCGGTACTGAAGCACGAGAAATCCTCGCCACCGAACCAGACTTCGCGGTCGCCTTGATCGACATTGTGATGGAAACCGAAGATGCCGGACTGCGGTTAATCAATCATATTCGGAACGAACTGAATAATCGACAAATTCGCCTCATTATTCGCACCGGGCAACCCGGTAGTGCGCCAGAACGCTATGTGATAGACCATTACGACATCGACGACTATAAAGACAAAACTGAACTGACCACACCAAGATTGTATACCACGTTGCGGACCACCCTCAAAGCCTATCGAGAGTTGACGACGATTGAACATAATCGGCAAGGTTTAAATAAAATTCTCGAAGCCGCCCCGCATCTCTATCGTCTGCAACCGCGAGAAGAATTGTTCGCTGATATGCTAAATCAAATCAAGAATCTTTGTCCTCTTGGTACTAATAACGTACTCATTGCGACGAAAGAAAATACTCACCTTCCTGCGGAAGCCTGGAACGCTATCATTCGCGTGGGCACGGGAAAGTTTGTCAATCACCACCTCAATCCACCACTACAAAATGCACTCATCTATACGTGTAAAGCACTGTTAGACGAAGTTAATTTTAACCGTATGTTGCCGGCTAATTCGTTGCTTCTGCCAATGGTACTCTATAATCGTTGGTTTGGTTATGTTTACCTGGAAGAGGTCGAGATGCTCACCGATAACGACCAACACCTGTTACAAATCATGGTAACACAATGTACCGCGGCGCTAAAAAATTTAGAACTTTACCACGACCTGGAAGCCGCTAATCGACAAAACGAACGGAAAAATTTATTTTTAGGTATGGCGGCCCATGACTTACGTAACCCACTGGGGATAATAAGATCGAGCGAAGAATTACTACAAGAAAGTGGCTTAGAATGTCTCGATGGGGAACAACTCCAATACCTTTACTGGATAAAATTCAACAGCCAATTGACTCTCAATTTAGTCGACGATTTGCTTGACGTAGCCAAAATTGAATCTGGCAAATTAGAATTAGAGTTGAAACTGACCAATCTGCTACTCATTATTGGCAGTGCAGTCTCCTCTAATCGTATCTTGGCTAACACTAAGCAAATTCGTCTCGACTTCAATTATGAAGGAAATATACCTAATCTTATGCTGGATGGGTCAAAAATACAACAAGTGATCAACAATCTAGTGAGCAATGCGATTAAATATTCTCATCCTCATAAAAACGTGTTAGTTCAGGTCAAACGACACGACAACGAGATAGTGCTTTCCGTCAAAGATGAAGGACAGGGGATACCTAAAGATGAATTAGCCAAATTATTTGAACCTTTTGCCAAAACCAGTACGAAAAGCACCGCTGGTGAAGCCAGCACCGGTTTAGGACTCATGATTTGTCGACAAATTGTTGAAGCGCATCAAGGACGAATTTGGGTCGAAAGTATCGTCGGAATAGGCTCGACATTTTATACCACCTTTCCGCTCAATAGTTAACCTTGGCTACCGTCGGTGGCCGGTCCGGTAGTCCCTACCAGTCAATAGAGGTACTAACTGGCGAAGATTCCTAAACCTGGCAGGCGCTAAGTTTCCTAAACCTTTGAGGTTTAGGAAACTTACAAATGCTAAGTTTCCTAAACGTTTGAGGTTTAGGAAACTTACAAATGCTAAGTTTCCTAAACGTTTGAGGTTTAGGAAACTTTGAACCTTGGTAACTTATTGAATGTTAAGACCTCCATTAATTTAGAGGAACTGCCGCATTGACTAATGAGGCGGGTGCGACAATGATTCATAAAGCTAACGCGCAGTGTAGCAAGTAGAATCTAGCGCAATGGTGATTATCAAGGGTGCAATGGTGAAGATTAATTAAACTTCACCTTTGTTAAGGCGGTGAGTTGGCCGATAGACTCCCTTAATTTTGGAGGGGCAGGGAGGCAAATTAACCTCAGTATCTGAATATTGTATATATTACTATATTATGAAATTTTACTACTACTATCTACACATGTACTCATGTAGATAGTATTTTTCCAACTTATCAGTAAGTTAAATTGGGCAATGCAAAATCTAACCTACCACGGATTATAAAAATGCTATAGAAAAAATTTTTACTTCATTATGATAAAAAAAGATAAAATTGTGTTATCATTATCTCAGCCTTGTTGATAAGGCTGGAATGGATAGATAATAGATTGACGATATTTAGAGATTCAAAATTTTCTTACCATTCCATTCATGTCAACTTAGCAATGCTTTACATTTATAAAAAGAGAAGCAAAGCTAAATTGACGGTAGGGGGAGAAGATAGTTTTGAACCAATTCTTAAACCATGCCTGGCAATTTTTCTCCATGCCTGGTTTAGAAATAAAAATTATCGGCAATCTGTTTTCTTTAAATTGGCTTAAAGACCATATTTTTATAGGAGAATAAACAATGTATAAGTATAAAAAGTTAGTTGTTACCACTTTGACGGTTCTTGGTTTACAGGCGAGTGCGGTCATCCCCTTCAACCAAGCCTACGCCGCCGGCCCTAAGTGGGGCTATTCTGGTGATGTAGGTCCTGAACACTGGGGCGGTTTATCTCCTGACTATGCTTTATGCAAAAACGGCAAACAGCAATCGCCAGTAGATATTACCAATTCGGTCAAAACTGACTTGCCAGCACTGAAATTTGACTACAAACCGATTTCGTTGGTGATTCAAAACAAAGAATTTACCATGAATGTTTCGGCGGAAGATGCAGGCACGCTGACCGTGGGTGACCAATCCTATAAATTGCTACACTTCCACAGTCATGTTCCAAGTGATGAAGCGATCAATGGGAAGAGAACGGACATGGCAATTCACTTGTCGCATAAGAATGATAAAGGTGAAAGCCTGGGGGTTACCGTGTTTTTAAACGCCGGAGCCGGAGCCGGTAATCCTGTCATCGAGGCTTTAGTGAAAGCACTCCCTAAAACACCAGGGGAACCCCAAAAGCATAAGGAAGTTAACATCGACCTTAACCAATTGTTGCCTAAAGACCTCAACTACTTCACTTATGAAGGTTCTTTAACCTGGCCGCCTTGCACCGAAGGGGTTAAGTGGGTCCTGTTAAAAGAACCCGTGACCATTTCGGCAGAACAATTGGCTAAATTCAGCGAAATGTATCCTGCAACGGTACGGCCTTTGCAGCCATTGGGAGACCGTAAAGTGCTTTCTTCTAACTAACGAGTCTTTCCAATTCTATAGTTACGGTCGAGCATAATGGCTCCATGTTAGCCACAGGAAGTAGAGTTATAGCAATAACGATGCTCTCCATTGACCCCCATCCCCAGTTCCTCTTTCGAACTCAGAAGAGACACCCAATTTCCTCTGCTGAGTTCGGCAGAGAACCAGGGTGAGGGTTAACTGTTTGTTCAGTCACACCCTCTTATATATGCCTCCCAATAATCCGTATAATTCACATATAGTAATATTCATCAACTCTGGTACTGCTGAAGCATTAGTTGGTGTGCCACACCTATTTTCGTGTATGAATTGAAGTAGAGGCTTTAGCCGTAATGCCATTAAGTTAAGGAATCCCCCGGTCAGGTTTAAACCTTGAAGGTCTGGTTTTAGACCTTCAAGGTTTCTTTGGCCGGCTTAACTTAATACTATAAAACTTTTTATCCTCATCCTGAATAACGAATCCTGGAGGAAATGATGGCAAGTATCTCCGCACTAGAATATGAACGAGATTTTTATGGTTGGATTCATCATAATATCGCTTTACTTAAACGAGGCCAATGGGCTGACATTGAGGTTGACATTTTAATTGACGAGCTAGAAAGTATGGCGAAACGGGATAGACGGGAATTGACTAGCCGGTTAATGATTTTGATCGCACATTTATTAAAATGGCAGTTTCAACCGGCGAAGCGAAGTGGTAGTTGGCAAGGGTCTATTGATGAACAACGTCTTCGAATTAGCCGTCAGTTAGAGGATAGTCCCAGTTTAAAAAATCAATGCTTTGAAAGTATTGAAAGTGCATATCCCGACGCTTTGAAATTGGCCATCAAAGAAACCAAGTTGCCTGCAATAACTTTTCCAAAAGAATGTCCTTATTCTATCGAACAATTGTTAGATGAGGATTTCTATCCCGGTTCTGAATAGTCGATTACCAAGCAGGATAAACTAATGAACACGTTATCACTAAAATACGAGCAAGATTTTCCGGGCTGGATTAATCAGCATATTGCTTTATTGAAAGCCGGCCAATTCCATCAACTTGATATTGACCATCTGATTGAGGAGCTAG
>DZAL01000304.1 GCA_022729575.1 Thiomargarita sp. | reverse complement strand
GATTCAGTTTCATTAAAGTAGTCCTTTGGCTCGACCAGTAATAGAGTAATTGGGAGGTCATGCTGGGTTAAGTTTTTCTAATTGTTCTAAAAATTGAGTGGCCAGTCGTACCATTTTGCCACGAGAAAACAGAAATTGCCAACGATTGCCTCCTTTTTGCCGCCATAATACGGTGGAGCGGATGCCTGCCAATAGAAGAGCACGAATTTTGTCGGCATTAATGGGATTTTCTAAAAAACGGGCTTCGCCGGCTACTTGGATTCGATGATCAAAGGTGCTTAAGGTGTTGGAATACAATTGGGCTAATTGGGTAATTATGGAAGGATGAGTGACGGGATGAAACTGGGTTTGCTCAATCACTTCTTGAATACCAGTCTGCAAGGTTGTTATCAGATCTTCACGTTTTACCAGTCGGCGTTCTAGCAAAATCAATCCTAACGCATATTGCATGACTTCTAAATTGCGTTGACTACCCATTTCTAATTGTTTACATAACACTTGTAAGCCATTCTTGACTCCACGGATTCCGCCATAAACTGCTTCGGTGGACTCGGCTTGTAGTGTTAAAATGCTACTAATGCAACTTTCATAAGGGGACTGGTCCACCATGCCTTGTCGTGCAATTTGTCGCACTAATTCAGTACATTGAAACATTCCTGCGAGAGCTAAGATACGGTCTTCTGCTATATTCATGACAATTTAAGAATTAAGAATTAAGAATTAAGAATTAAGAATAATGATTTCAAATTGTTATCAACTCTGGTTGGTCCTTATACTGGCATAATCATATAAGTACCGAAGCAGAAATTTTACGGTATTTTCCCTCACCCCCGGCCCCTCTCCCAGAGGGAGAGGGGCGAAAGAAAATAGGAGAAAATTTTTGCTTCAGTACTTAGTATGGGGGTTCTTCGCCGGTAATGCTGAAATCTGGGTGATATTATTGCTCATTTCCACGCGACGCTGGCGCGTCGACACGGCATTCCCACGCTGGCGCGTGGGAACGAGAGTTCTTCACCCAATATTTCAGTACTACCCTTCGCCATATACTTTTTTACCAAAAAAAAACTGGCCGTTAATATCGTCTTCTCCAAAGAGGAACCATGAGAAGAGAAGAAGTTAGCCAGTTACTTGAAGTTCATAGGGAAACGATTATAAATTCTCGTTCCCTAAATAATATTTTTATATCCCCTTTACCAGTTTTGTGGTAGGAACCACCAATAAATAGCCAGCCAATGGAGATAAGTACTGAAGCAGAAATTTTCTCCTATTTTCTTTCGCCCCTCTCCCTCTGGGAGAGGGGCCGGGGGTGAGGGAAAATACCGTAGAATTTCTGCTTCAGTACTTACTAACCGCCATGGGCGAAGATTCCTAAACCTGGCAGGTGCTAAGTTTCCTAAACCTTTGAGGTTTAGGAAACTTTGAACCTTGGTAATTCATCTTTTTGTTTAAGCCGGTTGAATTTTATAACTTACGATTTTGCCTGCTTTTTTGGCGGCTTCGTATGCTTCTTTGAACTTTCGCATACCTTCGATCTTCTTTTCACTTTCCTTTGAATTTCGGCATTTTGATCGCATAGTCAAATCCCTAGTGGTTACCCTTACGTGTTGGACAACCACCAGGGATTAAATAGACAATCTATTTATTGGTTGTCCTTTGTAAACGGGTTATCACAGTATCTCAACCCCCTTGCCCCTCCTTGTTATGTAGAGGAATCAAGAGGATTAGTATTAAATTCCCCTCTTTGCTAAAACAGGGGTACATTTTTAGAAAATTGGTGGAGGCGGCGGGAATTGAACCCGCGTCCGTAAGTCCTCTGCCTTTGGTCCTACATGTATAGCCAAGTCTTTGATTTAACTGTTGACGCTCCGACTGGCAGGAACCTTCAACAGTGAGTCCGATAGTTTTAGCAGAGTTACCTCAGACAAAATTTCCCTGCGATCTGGTGAAAGATGACCCCTGAGTGCCCTAGCGTTAACCAGGACGCTGAATGCACAAGCACACCTCAGTCAGAGGCTTAACCGCCTAAGCGGCTAAGGCGTATACTTCGTCGTTGGCGAGTATTATTTTGCAGATGGATTAACGAGGTCATCTGCCCCTCGACATGCACCTCAGGGTTTGTAACCCACGTCGAAACCATGTCGCCCCCTTTTTATAGATCATTTAGCGACCGTTTCTAAATTATAGTGTATTAACTAAAAATTTTCAAGAGGGTAAAATTGTTTTTATTATCATTGCCATAATTCGGTTCCAAAATTTCCGGTTTATTCAAAGCAATATTATGTTTTTATTGTTATTATTATAATTTCGTTCAAAATAGATTCTGAACTATTCAGGTTATATTATTTATATAAAAATTCTAATTGTAAGTCATTTATGAATTTATAATAATAAAATCAATATTGAATTTAACCCAAAAGAGTATTTAAAGACTGAATTATTAAAGTATCCTGGTGTATAATAATAATAACCTAGGGAGCAGGCAATGGAGGACATGGCCTGCTTTTTATAGATATTGATTTAACAATTCGCAAATTTCTTCCAATTTAATTTGCTTGGCTAATTGATGAATGGTTTGAGTTAATGGAGTTAATTGCGGTTGTTCAATTTCGATTTGCTTAAGATAATCTAAAATTCCATAAATATCGCCTATTAGAGTGTAATCAAGTAATTTTTTGGCCAATTCGCGTGATAATGGAATCGTAGAGACAGTTGCCGTTGGCTCAGATTCGTTAGTCACCAGAGACTTTTCGGGTTGATATTGCCAACGAATATTTAGATGTTGGCCTAGACATTCTAATAAAATTTGGGCTTCGATGGGTTTACTGATGAAAGCATTGCAACCGGCTTCTAAACTTTGTTGTTGATTAATGTCAAAAACACTGGCCGACACTGCAATAATCACGACCGCTTCAAATTCTGGCATTTGTCTTAGGCGACGGGTAGTTTCATAGCCATCCAGGTTCGGCATCATTAAGTCCATGAGTATAACCGCAGGTTGATGGTAATGGGCTTGGTTAATGGCTTCAAAACCATTACTGGCTTCGATGATTTCAAAACCCAAAGGAGATAATAAGTGATTCAATAAAAACCGATTTTCGGCCTGATCATCCACTACTAACACTTTATAAGTAGTGCTATCGGCAGGTTTATGAAAACCAATGATAGCAGACGGTGGCGCAATAACAGGGGGGGGTGATTCGGTGGAAGAATGACTTGATGGTGCCAGTAATTCTAGCGAAAAACTAAACAAACTGCCTTGTCCAACAGTGCTAGATACTTGCAGTTGACTATTCATTAATTCTAAGATTTTTGTGGTAATTGACAACCCTAGACCAGTCCCTTCACTACGATATTTTTGGTCACCCACTTGTTGGAAAGGAAGAGCTATTTTAGGCAAGTCGTCCGTTGAAATTCCAATGCCGGTATCTGCTATTTCAAACTCTAATTTCACCAGGGTTGCAGGAAACGGGGAATTTGATAATGGTTGCTCTGAAGCCGCGGTGGTGACCGGTAATAATTGTGGTTTGATGCAAAAAGTGACTTGGCCTGCGGGCGTAAATTTGATGGCGTTACTTAAGAGATTAAGGAAAATTTGTCGTAATCTTTTTTGATCGGCATAGACGATACTGGGTAAGGGTAAACTGGGTTGATAAGAGAAAGCAATATGCTTTTGTTGGGCCCGCATCTGAAACAGGTCAGTTATTTCTTTTAAAAAACTGTCGAACCGGAAATGAGAAGGGTTTAGCTCAATACGGTTAGCTTCAATTTTCGATAAGTCTAAAATATCATTGATCAGCGTCAATAAATATTCGCCACTGCGGTGAATCACTTCGATCCATTCTTGTTGTTGCGCATTGAGTCGATTATCTTTTTTAAGTATTTGAGTGAAACCTAAAATGCCGTTAAGGGGAGTACGTAATTCGTGGCTCATATTGGCTAAAAAGGCACTTTTGGCTCGACTAGCGACTTCGGCGGCTTCTTTCGCTTGTTGTAACGCCAGAGTTGTCTGTTTATGCGCCAATAATTCTTGGCGTAGAGATTCTTCAACTTTTTGACGCTCAATGATTTGTAAACGTAGCTCATTACGCTCTTGATAAAGTGCTTGCTCCAAGACGGTGGATTCAGTGACATCAATAATGGTCAACAGTAACACGGCTTCTGCATAGCTACAAGGTTCTACTTGTAAGTTGAAATAGTATCCTTGTCCATCAGATTTATAATGGTGAATTTTGGGAATCGATAGGGGTTTCTGTGGTTGTGGTTGTGTTAAATTTTGTAATATCTCTTCGTAGCCCACCAACACGGGAAATATTTCGGTAATAACTTGACCTGTCAGGTCGTCCAGGGGATTAGATAACCACTCGCGTAGCCCTTTACTGAATCCCAAAATGACTAATGTTTTACTGACTAAAGCGTATCCTGCTTCTTGTAAGTGTTGCATGTTAATTTAGTCCGGGTTATAGAATTAAGAACTCACCTTACGCACGGTTAACTCAACCACCCCCGGCCCCTTCTTATTAAGGAGGGGAGTATACCCTCAATGCCATTAAGTTAAGCCGCGTTGGAGTCCAAACCTTCAGATTTGGA